>NZ_RZST01000232.1:0-9514 GCF_003997575.1 Mesorhizobium sp. M1A.F.Ca.IN.022.07.1.1 | reverse complement strand
GAGAAACCGGTCAAGGACAAGAAGTTCATTCTCGACCCCTTGCTCTAGAGCCGAGGAGATCATCCGATCTCATCGCGCTCCAATTTTCGGACCTCTCCCCGTGAACCATTTCGACTACCGCGACGGCGTTCTCTACGCCGAGGATGTGGCAATCCCCGATATCGCCGCCAGCGTCGGCACGCCGTTTTACTGCTATTCGACCGCGACCCTGACCAGGCATTTCCGCGTCTTCAAGGAAGCTTTTGCCGGTCTCGACGCGCTGGTCTGCTACGCCATGAAGGCGAATTCCAACCAGGCCGTGCTGAAGACCTTGGCAAGACAAGGCGCCGGCGCCGACGTGGTGTCGGAAGGTGAACTGCGGCGCGCCTTGGCCGCCGGCATCCCCGCGAGCAAGATCCTGTTTTCCGGCGTCGGCAAGACCGCGCGGGAAATGGACTTCGCCCTCAATGCCGGCATCCTCTGCTTCAACGTCGAGTCCGAACCCGAACTCGAACTGCTGTCGGCGCGCGCCACAGCGCTCGGCAAGGTGGCACCCGTCTCGCTGCGCATCAACCCGGACGTCGACGCCAGGACCCACAAGAAGATCTCCACCGGCAAGGCCGAGAACAAGTTCGGCATCCCGTGGCAGCGGGCGCGCCAGGTCTATGCCCGCGCGGCGGAGCTGCCGGGCATCAAGGTCACCGGCATCGACACCCATATCGGCAGCCAGATCACCGAGCTGCAGCCTTTCGACGACGCTTTCGCGCTGCTGGTGGAACTGGTCGGCGTGCTGCGCGCCGACGGGCATTCAATCGAGCATGTCGATCTCGGCGGCGGCCTCGGCATTCCGTACCGCGTCGACAACAGCCCGCCGCCCTTGCCCGACGCCTATGCCGAGATCGTCAGGAAGCATGTCACCCGGCTCGGCCTGAAGGTGATGTTCGAGCCTGGCCGGCTGATCGTCGGCAATGCCGGCATCCTGGTCTCGGAAGTGATCTATGTGAAGGAAGGCGACGCCAAGAACTTCCTCGTCGTCGACGCCGCCATGAACGACCTGATCCGGCCGACGCTCTACGACGCCTTCCATGATATCAAGCCGGTGGTGCAGCCGCCGGCCGCCACGCCGCGCATGACGGTCGATATCGTCGGGCCGGTCTGCGAGACAGGCGATTTCCTCGGCCTCGACCGCGACCTCCCCAGGCTGAATCCTGGCGACCTCATCGCCGTCGCCACCGCTGGAGCTTACGGCGCCGTGCAGGCCGGCACCTACAACACAAGGCTGCTGGTGCCGGAAGTGCTGGTCGACGGCGACCGTTTTCACGTCGTGCGGCCGCGCCCGACCCATGAGGAGTTGATCGGGCTGGATTCATTGCCCGAGTGGCTGAAATAGAAGCACGAGGGTCCCGCGCTCAAAGGAGCAAGCCATGCTGGAGACTGGAGCTATCACGCGCGGACGCATCGCCGCGGTGGAACCGCACATCCGCCCTTTCGTCCGCCACACGCCGGTGCTGCGCGTCGACATGGCTGACTTCGGCCGGCCGGCCTTTCCGGTCGATCTGAAGCTCGAATGTCTGCAGCATTCCGGCTCGTTTAAGGCGCGCGGCGCCTTCACCAACCTGCTCGAGCGGCAGGTGCCCGCAGCGGGTGTGGTCGCCGCCTCCGGCGGCAATCATGGCGCCGCCGTCGCCTATGCCGCCATGAAGCTCGGGCACAGGGCCACCATCTTCGTGCCCGAGGTCAGCCCGCCGGCAAAGCTCGAGCGCATCCGCGGCTACGGCGCCGAGTTGGTGGTCGGCGGTGCGCGCTATGCCGAGGCGCTGGCCGCCAGCGAGGATTTTGCCGAACGAACCGGCGCCCTGCAGATCCACGCGTTCAACCAGGAAGAGACGCTCATCGGCCAAGGCACTCTCGGGCTCGAGATCGAAGCCGATCTGCCGGAGATCGACACACTGCTTGTCGCGGTCGGCGGCGGCGGCCTGATCGGCGGCATCGCCGCCTGGTTCGCTGGCCGCATCCGCATCATCGCCATCGAGCCCGAGGGCGCGCCGACGCTTCACCGCGCCTTCGAAGCCGGCAAGCCGGTCGATGCACCGGCGGAGGGCATCGCCGCCGATTCGCTGGCGCCGAAGCGCGTCGGCGAAATGATGTTCCCGATCGCGAAAGCTTTCGTCGAGCGCTCGATCCTGGTCAGCGACGACGACATCGTGGCGGCGCAGAAAGCGCTCTGGGACCGGGCGCGAATCATCGCCGAGCCGGGCGGAGCCGCTGCCTTTGCCGCGATGCTTTCCGGCCGCTACGTGCCGGCTCCCGGCGAGCGCGTGGCTGTCCTGGTCTGCGGATCCAACACGAATCCCGCGAATTTCTGATCGTAAAGGCGGCGAACCCGTCACAGATTTTGGAACCCGCCTCGCCTTCGCCGTGTTTGGTGTTATCCTCTGCTCATGAGGTCCGGGCGATCCTGCCCGGGCAGGAAGGGCCGATGACGGAACGACCCATTTCCAGCGGCGAACGCGGTCTGGCCGGGCGCCTTGCCTTGAGCCGGCTGGCGACGCGGGCCTCGATGATCTTCGAGCGCGGCTGGCCGTTGCTGTTGCCGCTGGCGGTGGTCGCCGGCCTGTTCCTCAGTGTCTCGTGGCTGGGCTTGTTCCAGCGCCTGCCGGATCTGGCGCGGATCGGCCTCCTGATCCTCTTCTCCATCTCGGCGCTCGCCGCGCTCTTTGCGCTGCGCTTCTTCCGCATTCCGTCCGCCGCCGAGGTCGACCGGCGCATCGAGGCAGCGAACGAGCTGCTGCACAGCCCCGTGCAGGTGCAGACCGACCGGCCGAGCGGCGCGGAGAGCCTCTTCTCGCAGGCGCTGTGGCGCGAGCACCAGAAGCGCATGGCCGAGCGGCTCTCCGACCTGGGCGGCGACAGGCCGCGCACAAGCGTGCCGGATTACGACCGCTGGGGCCTGCGGGCTGTGGTGGGGCTGCTGTTCGTCACCGCTTTTGCCTTCTCGTTCGGACCTTTCGGCGGCAGGATCAGCGACGGCTTCGTCGCCAGCGCCGCGCGCGATAGCGTGCCGCCCCGCATCGATGCCTGGGTGACGCCGCCTTCCTATACCGGCAAGCCGCCGCTGTTCTTGACCGCCGACGTCAACCAGGCCGCGCAGGTCTTCAGCGTCCCTGAGGGCAGCGACGTCTCGCTGCGCGTCACTGGCGGAACCGGCGAAGAAACGCTGAGCTATGCCGACGCGAACGGCAATGATCGCGCCATCGAACCGGTTGCGCCGAAGGGCGCCACGCCAGCCGCGGCACAGCCGGGGTCCCCAGCCGGGCTCAAAGTGCGCCAGTTCTCCGGCAGGCTGAACACCAACGGCACGCTGCGGCTCAAGTCCGGCGAGGACGATCTCGGCCACTGGGCCTTCGCCATCATCCCGGACAAACCGCCGACGATCCGTTTCGTCGGCGAGCCCAAGCGTGCCGTCAATGGCGCCGTCGAGCTCAACTACCAGATCGACGACGACTATGGCGCGGCCTCCGCCAAGGCCGTCTTCGAGCTGTCTGAGCCGCTGCCGGCCAGTGCACATCCGCTCTATGGCCCGCCCGACATGCCGCTGACGCTGCCGCGCCGCGGCGGCAAGGCGAACGCCGCCAAGACGACCAAGGATCTGACCGAGCATGTCTGGGCCGGCAGCACCATCAAGCTGACGCTGACCGGCACCGACGATGCCGGCCATACCGCCACCAGCGAGACCAGGACGCTGGTGATGCCGGAGCGGCCCTTCTCCAATCCGCTGGCCCGCGCTGTGATCGAGCAGCGCCGCCTGTTGGCGCTCGACGCCAACGCCAAGCCGCGCGTGCTCGACCTGATGGACGCGATCACCCTGCGCCCGGAGGATACTTTCGACAACATGTCGCATTACCTCGCGATCATGAGCGCCAGGAGCCGGCTGAAGCTTGCCGAGAACGACGACCAGCTGCGCAACGAGGTGGCTTATCTGTGGGAGATCGCGCTCGGCATCGAGGAAGGCAATCTGTCGGCCGCCGAGCGTCGGCTGCGCCAGGCGCAGCAGGCGCTACAGGACGCCATCAAGAACGGCGCCAGCGACGAAGAGCTCGAAAAGGCGATGAAGGAACTTCGCGAGGCGATGAACCAGTTCCTGCAGGAATTCGCCCAGCGCGCCCAGCAGAACCCGAACGCGCCGCAGATGCAGCAGAACGGTCGGGAACTGCGCCAGAGCGACATCAACCGGATGATGGACGAAATCGAGAATCTCGCCAAATCCGGCGACCGGGACCGGGCCCAGCAGTTGTTGTCGGAACTGCAGGACATGATGAACAACCTGCAGGCCGGGCGCCAGCAGCAGGCCGGCGAGCAGGACAGCGAGATGCGCCAGCAGATGGACAAGCTGGGCGAGATCATGCGGCGCCAGCAGGAGATGATGAACGATACCTTCCGCCTCGACCAGATGCAGCGCGGCGATCGGCAGCGCGGTGCAAATCGCGACGAGCAGCTAGGCGAGGATGGCGAGCAGTCGCAGGATGGGCAGAAGCCCGGTGATGACCGCGACCCGCTCGGCCGGCCGAAGCAAATGACGCCGCAGGAATTCGCGGATGCGCTGAAGCAGCTGCAGGAAGGTCAGGGCCAGTTGCAGAGCGAGCTCGACAAGCTGAAGAAGGGCCTCGAAGGCATGGGCATGCAGCCCAATGAGGGCTTCGGCGAGGCCGGCAAATCCATGGGCGATGCCGAGCAGGCGCTGGGCGAAGGCGAAGGCGACCAGGCGGTCGGCCACCAGGGCCGCGCGCTGGAGGCGCTGCGCCGCGGCGCCAAGGAGATGATGAAGCAGATGCAGGCCATGCAGGGCGACCAGGGCGGCAGCGAACAGGGCGGACGTCAGCAGGACGCCGACCGCGACCCGCTTGGCCGGCCGCGCGCCACGAAGGGCCCCGACGACGGCAACTCCGTCAAGGTGCCCGACGAGATCGACGTGCAGCGCGCCCGCCAGATCCTCGAAGCCATCCGCAAGCGCCTCGGCAACGCGCTCAGCCCGGACATCGAGCGCAGCTACCTCGAACGCCTGCTCGAACTGAAATAGCGCCCACACCGGTCACCGCCGACATGTCGAAGCTTAGAACCGTCACGCCGATCCTGCGCATGTTCGATATCGTCAAGGCGCGAGGGTTCTATCTCGACTTCCTCGGTTTCGAGGTCCGCTTCGAGCATCGCTTTGACGACAACGCGCCGCTCTATATGGGCATCGCCCGGGACAGCTGCGAGCTGCATCTGAGCGAGCATCATGGCGACGGCTCGCCCGGTGCCAATATACGCATCGAAGCGACCGGCATCGCTGACCTGCATCGCGAGTTCAAGGCCAAGAACTACCGCTTCAACAGGCCGAGCCTCGAGACGACGCCTTGGCAGACGAAGGAGGTCACGGTGATCGATCCGTTCGGCAATCGCCTGACCTTTTTCGAAAGAGACTGAGGTAGCGGGCAGCCGCAGGTCGCTCTCGCCACACGCATTGCAGGCCGCGCTGCCTGCCGGTATCGTCATCGTCAAGGGAGACTGGCGATGATCGACTTCTGGTTCTCCATCGGCAGCACCTACACCTATCTTTCGGTGATGCGTCTCGCCGAGGTTGCGGCTGAGACCGGCATCGAGTTCCACTGGCGACCCTTCAATGTGCGCGCCATCATGATCGAGATGGACAACATTCCCTTTGCCAAGAAGCCGGCGAAGGCCGCTTATATGTGGCGCGACATCGAGCGCCGAGCGGCGATGTACAGGATGGTGCCGAAACTGCCGGCCCCCTACCCGCTGGCCGAGCTCGAACGCGCCAATCGCGTGGCTCTCATCGCGGCGCGCGAGGGCTGGTGCGAAGCCTATGCCCGGGAAACGTACCGGCGCTGGTTTGAAATGGGTGAGCCGGCTGGTAGCGAGCCAAACATTTCGGCTAGCATCGAGAAAGCCGGACAGAAAGCAGAGCCGGTTCTTCGGCGGGCCGACAGCGATGACGCCAAGGCCGAGCTCGCGGCCGCGACGGAGCAGGCCAAGGCGCTCGGCATCTTCGGCTCGCCGAGCTTCGTCTTCGACGGCGAATTGTTCTGGGGCGACGATCGCCTTGAGGATGCCATGCGATGGCTCAAGCAGATGGAGAGCGGACCGCCGGATTGAGCGGACCGTTTCGTACGTCAAAGACTGGCTGTTGCCTGTGCCTGCCTGGTCAGCATGAAAGCCTCGCGGATCGCGTTTTCCATCCCGTCGATCGCTTCGCCCGTCGCCAGCGGATTGCGGTGAAGCACCACATTCGAGGAATCGATGTCGCCGAAGCCGTCGGCGGCGGTCAGTTCGCGGCAATCGGGCGGGATGTTGCTGCGCGAGATCGGTGCGATCGCCAGGCCAGAAGTGACCGCCAGCGTCAGGCCGCCATTGGTGTCGCTGGTGTAGGCGACGCGGTAGTCGAGGCCGCGCTGCTGCAGCGACTTGATCGCGAAGTCCCGACACCAGCCATTGCGGCTGTAAAGCGCGATCGGCACCGGCCGTTCCTCATGCATGTGATGCAGCGTTGACGTCACCCATACCGTGGGATCGTGCATCAGCACATCGCCGCCGGAAAAACCTTCCCACTCGAACACCACCGCAAGGTCGAGTTCGCCGGCCGCAAGCGCCCTCACCTGCGAGTCGGAATGCGCGTAACGCACCGTGACCTCCACGCGCGGGTGGCGTTTGGCGAATTCGCCAAGTGCCCGCGACAAGATTGACCGCCCGTATTCGGCAGGAATGCCGATGCGCACCAGCCCGCCGAGCGGCGGCGCCACCAGCGATGCCGCCGTCTCGTCGAGCAGCGAGACGATGCGGCGGGCCTTGGTGATGAGCTCGCCGCCGCGGCGTGTCAGCGCCACCCCGCGAGAGCCGCGCTCGAACAGGCTGTCGCCCACCATGTCTTCCAGCTTTTTCATCTGCATGGACACCGCCGACTGGGTGCGTCCGGCCTTTTCCGCCGCCTTGGTGAAATTGCCGGTCTCGGCCACCGCCACGAAGGTGCGCAGGAGGTCGCTGTCGAGGGTGGGCTTCATCGATGCCGCCATAAGAAATTTTGATTGCTGGTATCATTCCAATTCGTTTGCAACATGTCAAACGCCGCAGGATAGTTGCTCTACCCATTGGATATGCGGCCGTGAGATTCGGCCGCGGACCAATTCGAAGAGTCCTCACTCGTGCCCGCTGCCCGAAACGGTGGCGGGCTCTTTTTCACTGGAACGAACATGCAGAACCGGATGGTGCTTGGCATTTTGAGCCTCTGCCTCGGCGTTCTCGTCTTTTCGTTGCAGGACCCGCTGGTGAAGGCGGTATCGGGCAGCTATCCGGTGACGGAAGTGATGGCGATCCGCGCCCTGGTGGCGCTGCCGATCCTGGTCGTTATCGTCCAGGCCGATGTCGGCCTGACAGCCTTGCTGTCGAAACGAGCGGGCATGCTGACGCTGCGCGGCTTCATCCAATTCAGCTCCTACACCGTCTACTATCTGGCGATTGCCGCCCTCTCGCTGGCCGACGCGATAGCGCTCTATTTCATGGCGCCGCTCTTTATCATGTTGCTGGTCGGGCCTTATCTCGGCGAGCACGTCTCCGGGCGGACGCTGACGACGGTGCTGATCGGCCTCGTGGGCGTGGTCGTGATGTTGCGTCCGGGCGCCGGATTGTTCGACTGGGCGGCACTGCTGTCGCTCGGCTCGGCATTCCTCTACGGGTTCTCGCAGCTGATGGCGCGCCGGATCGGCGAGACCGAATCCTCGACGGTGATGGCCTTCTACCAGAACGGCGCCTATCTCACCGGCGCTGTGGCGGTCGCCGCGGTGTTTCATCTTGCCGGCATCACCCATGCGGGCCACCCGAGCCTCGACTTCCTGGTGCGGCCCTGGGTCTGGCCGGCGCTGCCGGACTTCCTGAAGATGGCGGCCTGCGGCTTCGTTGCCTCCGCCGGCATGATCTTGCTGTCGCAGGCCTACCGGATGGCGCCCGCCAACCGGGTCGCAACCTTCGAATACACGGGCATCCTCTGGTCGCCGCTGTGGGGCTTCCTGTTCTTCGCCGAGGTCCCGCGGTCAACGACGGTGCTGGGCGCGGCGCTGATCATCGGCGCCGGTCTGGTTGCACTGAACGGTGAGCGCCGACGCGGCGCAGCACCTGCAATCGCAGCGACCGGCGATGCCGTCTAAACGATCAAGCGAAGCAGCTTAATGCCCGTCCGACGCGGGCGCGTATTTCGGCAAGCGTGAACGGCTTCTGCACGACGTCGAGGATGATGCCGTTCAATTCCTCGGCGCGCTCGCGCTGGTCGGCATAGCCGGTCATCAGCATGATCTTCATGGCCGGAAACTGTTTTGCCGCCGCGGTCGCCATCTCGATGCCGTCCATCTCCGGCATGCGGATATCGGATACCACGAGATCGTAGCTGCCGCGCTGCTGGCGGATCAGGGTGAGCCCCTTCGCGCCATCGGCGGCGATGGTGACACTGTGCCCATCACGCTCCAGCGCGCGGGCAGCGAGGGTGCGGACGGATTCATCGTCCTCGACGATCAAAAGCTTTGCCATGCCGAGATAGATGCCGCCGAAACGTTGACGTTTTCTGAAAATTTGAAACGTCTATGCGGCCTCTTTCGGCGCGACCTTACTTGTCGCCTTTCACGACCCCGACAAACGGCAATTCCCGGAAAGCATGCGCGACGTCCATGCCGTAGCCGACGACGAAATAATCGGGGCAGTCGAAGCCGACATAATCGGCGTTGAGCGTGGTCTGGCGGCGCATGCGCTTGTCGAGCAGCACCGCGATGGCGCAGCTCCTGGCGCCGCGCGACAGCATCAGGTCGCGGGTGAAGGAAAGCGTCTTGCCGGATTCGAGGATGTCGTCGATCAAAAGAACGTCGCGGCCGGCGACCTCGTTGTCGATGTCGCGCAGCACCTTGACCTCGCCGCTTGTGGTGCCGGCGCCGTAGCTGGAGATGAAGATGAATTCGACCTCGGGCGACAGGCCGACGTCGTGCATGGCGCGGATAAGATCGGCGGCAAAGACGAACGAGCCTTTCAGGATCGATATCACAAGCAGGTCGTGATAGTCGCGCCCGGCGATTTCCTTGGCGAGCTCGAGATTGCGCCGGGCGATCGCCGACGCCGAAAACAGGACCTCGATGTCCTTGCCGCGTACAACTGGCATAGCTTTTTCCTTCAGAATCGCCTGCAACGCCGGAAGGGCTAGGTTCATCAATATTCAGGTCAGGCCGAACCCAAAATAGCGGGTTCCGAGAACCGGTGCAGAGCGTACTCAAGCACGTGAGCACCTAAGCGCAGGAAACCACTAATTGCAGGCCGGCATCACCTGAATATCGATGCACCTACCCGGCGAAGGTGACCGATACGGCCTTCACGCCGTTTCTAGGGACATCGAGCCGGCTGGAAAAGCCGAATCTTTCGCCGGGCGCCAGCGAGCGGTTGGATGTCCCCAACCTGTAGCGGATGACAATGCCAGCAATGTCATCCGCTACAGGTTGGGGACATC
>NZ_RZST01000231.1:0-9535 GCF_003997575.1 Mesorhizobium sp. M1A.F.Ca.IN.022.07.1.1 | reverse complement strand
GCCTTCGTCGGGCCGGACAGCCGCGCCGGCGCCAAGCTCGCCGGCGGCGCGCTCGGCAAGGCGCTGGGCAAGGGCGGCAAGGTCGTCATCCTCGAAGGCAATCCGGAAGCCGACAACGCCAAGCAGCGCAAGCTCGGCTTCGACGATTCGGTGAAGGAGCACGGCCTCGACCTGCTCGATTCGAAGACCGCGCATTGGGAGACCGAGGAAGCCAACACGCTGATGACCAACTTCCTGACGCAGCACCCGGACATCCAGGGCGTGATGGCGGCAAACGACTCGATGGCGCTCGGCGTGGTCAAGGCGATCGACGCGGCCGGCAAGTCGGGTCAGATCAAGGTGGTCGGCTTCGACAACATTCCGGCCGTCGGCCCGCTGCTCAAGGAAGGCAAGATGCTCGCCACGGTCGAGCAGTATGGCGCGCAGATGGCGGCCATGGGCATCGACTACGGCCTGCGCGAGCTTGCCGGCGAGAAGTTCTCGGGCTGGGTCAAGACCGACGTCAAGCTGATCACCGCCTGAGGCGAGCACAGGCGCCGGGACTCCCTCTGGCGCCATCCATTCGCTTGTCTCATCATCGCCGCCGGCAAGCAGCCGGCGGCGATGAGCGCCATTCAAGATTGCTGCATGGACGATGTGGTTCTTTCCCTTGAAGGGGTAGGAAAAATCTTTCCCGGCGTGGTCGCGCTGAGCGACGTCTCGCTGTCGATCGCGCGCGGCGAGACGCATATCGTCCTCGGCGAGAACGGCGCCGGCAAATCGACGCTGATCAAGCTCTTGGCCGGCATTTACCAGCCGGACAGCGGGACGATCGCCTTCAACGGCCAGCCCTATCAGCCGAAGACGCCGCATGACGCGCAGCTAAGCGGCATCCGCATCGTGCACCAGGAGCTGAACCTACTGCCCTATCTCAGCATCGCCGAGAACCTGATGCTGGAAAACCTGCCGCGCCGCGCCTTCGGCATCGTCGACCGCAAGGCGCTCAACCGGCGCGCCGTCGCGCTGCTCAAGGAAGTCGGGCTCGATGTCGATCCGAGGACGCGGGTCGAAGCGCTTGGCGTCGCGCAGATGCAGCTGGTCGAGATCGCCAAGGCGCTGAGCTACGACAGCAAGCTGCTGGTGCTCGACGAGCCGACGGCGACGCTGACGCCGCCGGAGATCGGGCGGCTGTTCGCTATCATCAAGCGGCTGAAGGCCAGGGGCGTCACCATCATCTACATCTCGCACCGGCTGCACGAAGTGTTCGAGATCGGCGACCGGGTGACCATCCTGCGCAACGGCAGGCTGGTCGCGACCCGCGACCTCCACGGCCTCAGCGTGCCGGATGTCGTGCGCATGATGATCGGCCGCGACATCGCCGACGAATTCGGCTTCGACGCCTCGATCGTGCCGGGCAAGGTCGCGCTCAGCGTCACCAATCTGAAGCGCAGCGCCGTGACGCCCGAAATTTCCTTCAACGTCCGCCACGGCGAGATCTTGGGCGTCGCCGGTCTGGTCGGCAGCGGCCGGACCGAAGCCATGCGGGCCCTGTTCGGCGCCGATCCGAGGCTCGACGGCGTCGTCGAGATCGACGGCAAGCCGGTGGCGATCACGGCGCCCAAGGATGCCGTGCGGCATGGGCTCAGCCTGCTTACCGAGGATCGCAAAGGCCAGGGCCTGCTGCTCGATCTGGCCGTGGACAAGAACATCACCATCACCGATCTCGGCAAGGTGTCGCGCCACGGGCTGGTCAACCGCCGGGCCGAAGCCGCGGCAGCGAACGATCTCATCGGCCAGCTGCGCGTCAAGGCAAGCTCGATCGAGCAGGCAGTGCGCAATCTCTCGGGCGGCAACCAGCAGAAGGTGGTGCTGGCCAAATGGCTGTTCCGCGGCACCTCGACGCTGATCCTCGACGAGCCGACGCGCGGCGTCGACATCGGCGCGCGGCGCGAGATCTACCAGCTTCTGTGGATGCTGGCGGCGGCTCAAAAAGGCATTGTCATGGTGTCTTCCGACCTGCCGGAGCTGATGGGCATGTGCCATCGCATCATCGTCTTTTCCAAGAACAAGATCGTCGGCGAGGTGCCGCGCGCCGAATTCGACCAGGAGCGTATCCTGTCGCTCGCCTACCAGGAGTATGTGCGACCATGAGCGAGACGTCCGAAACCCTCGTGTCGGCGCCTGTTTCTCCCGGCAGGGCGAAGTTCCTGCGCTTCCTGATCCGCGACGCCGGCGTGCTTCTGGCGCTGGTGCTGATCACGCTGTTCTTCTCGCTCACAGCGCCTTACTTCGCCACGCCCGGCAATGCGCTGAAGATCTTCGTGCAGATCGCCATCAACACGGTGCTCGCCGCCGGCATGACCTTCGTCATTCTCACCGGCGGCATCGACCTTTCGGTCGGCTCGGTGCTGGCGCTCTGCACCGTGGTCGGCGCCACCGTCATGATCGACGAAAGCCTGTCGCCGGCCGTCGCGATCACTTTGGCGCTGCTCGCCTGCATGGCGACCGGTGCTGCCTGCGGCTTCCTCAACGGCTGGATCTCGACGCGCTGGAAGATCCCGTCCTTCATCGTCACACTCGGCATGCTCAACATGGCGGCGGGCGCCGCGCGCGTGGTCAGCGACAATTCGACCATCACCGGCCTGCCGCAGAGTTTCGTCGACTTCGGCAATCTGATCATCGGGGGCTTCCTGCCGTCGATCTTCCTTGTCGCGGTGCTGGTGATCGCGGCCGGCTGGTTCGTGCTGCGCTTCACCGTGTTCGGCCGTATGATCTTCGCCGTCGGCACCAATGACGAGGCGGTGCGCCTCTCCGGCCACAATCCGGATTTCTACAAGGTTGCGGCCTTCACCATCAGCGGCCTGACGGCCGGCATCGCGGCCATGGTCTATCTGCTGCGCTTGAACATCGGCAGCCCGATCGCAGGCGTCGGCTACGAGCTCAATGCAATCGCCGCCGTCATCATCGGCGGCACCAGCCTCAGCGGCGGCAAGGGCTCGATCATCGGCACGCTGGTCGGCGCCTGCATCCTGCAGGTGCTCAGCACCGGGCTGCAGTTGCTCGGCGTCGGCGACAATTTCAAACCGATCGTGATTGGCCTTGTCATCGTGCTCGCCGTCATCCTAGACGCTTATCGGGAGAGGCTGTTGCGGAGGATCCGCTAGAGGGTCAGAGGGAACCATGACCACAATTGCCGATGTCGCGCGCTATGCGGGGGTGTCCGTCGCAACGGTCTCGCATGTGATGAACCGCACGCGTCATGTCGAGCCGGAGACGGCCGAGCGCGTGCGCGCCGCGATAACCGCCCTGCGCTACAGCCCGAACTCGCTGGCGCGGAGCCTGAGACGCGGGGAGACCAAGACCATCGGCCTGCTGCTCCCGGACAATTCCAACCCGTTCTTCGCCAGCGTGGCGCGCCAGATCGAGGATGCCGGCTTCGTGGCCGGCTATACGGTGATCCTGTGCAACTCGGATGGCAGCGCCGAGAAGGAAGAGCGCTATCTGTCGGTGTTGATGGCAAAGCAGATCGACGGGCTGATCTTCGCCGGTTCGTCAGACCATGCGCGGGTGTTCTCGCACCTGTCCGCCGCCCTGCCGGCGGTGCTGCTCGACCGCGAGATCCATTCTGTCCATGTCGATTCCGTGCTGGTCGACCACGATCACGGCGGCTATCTCGCCGGGCGCCATCTGGTCGGGTTCGGCCACAGCAAAATCGGCGTCATCGGCGGTCCGCGCGATTCGAGCTCCAGCCCGGCCCGCCTGCGCGGTTTTACCCGGGCACTCGCGGAGGCAGGTATCGACCTGCCCGCTTCGTCGGTGGTCGATTCCGACTATCATTTCGCCGGCGGACGCCTGGCGATGGAGCGGCTGATGACGCAGGCGCCGGAGATCACGGCGGTGTTCGCCTGCAACGATTTGATGGCCATGGGCGCCATCACCGCGTTGCGCACGCGCGGCTTGCGGGTGCCCGACGACATGTCGCTGATCGGTTTCGACGACATCCCCTATGCGGTCACCACATGGCCGCCGCTGACGACGATCGCGCAGCCGGTCGAAAAGATCGGAACGCGGGCGGTCAGCCTGCTGCTCGAGCGCGTCGGCGAGCCCGAGGCGCCGTCGCGCCGCGAGGTGCTGGCGCCAGTGCTGGTGGAGAGGGAAAGCTGCGCGGCTTTGCAGAAGTAGCGTGTAATCTGCCCCCTTGAGGGGGAGATGTCGCCGAAGGCGACAGAGGGGGTCGGTCCGACTGGGCTCGGCCTGCTGCGACAGATGGAGGTTGGCGCTCCACGCGAGGCGACCCCCTCTGGCCTGCCGGCCATCTCCCCCGCAAGGGGGGAGATCACGCGCTCATTCCCTCACGCGGCAGGTTGCATGGCGGCCCTCAGCAGCATGCCGAACAGGTCGCGCGGCTCGTCGGGGTCGGCGAGCAGGTCGAGCTCCTCGTAAAGGCCGGTCGCCTGGAGCTGGTCGCGAACATAGCGCAGCGCGGAAAAATCCTCCGTGGCGAAGCCGACGGAATCGAACAGCGTGATCTGCTCCTTCGCCTTGCGGCCCTCGGCCTGGCCGATCATGACCTGCCACAGCTCGGTCACCGGATGATCGGCGTCGAGCTGCTGGATCTCGCCCTCGATGCGCGTCTGCGGCGGAAACTCGACGAAGATGTCGGAGCGCAAAAGAATATCGCGGTGCAGCTCGGTCTTGCCGGGACAGTCGCCGCCGACGGCGTTGATGTGGACGCCGGAGCCGACCATGTTGTCGGTGAGGATGGTGGCGTACTGCTTGTCGGCGGTCACCGTGGTGATGATGTCGACGCCTTCCACTGCGTCCTGCCCGGTCGAACAGATGGTGATGTCGAAGCCCTTGCCGGCGAGGTTGCGGGCGCATTTTTCGGAAGCAGAGCGGTCGATGTCGTAGAGCCGCAGCCGGTCGATGCCGAGCAGCGCCTTGAACGCGACGGCCTGGAACTCGGACTGGGCGCCGTTGCCGATGATGGCCATGGCGCGCGACCCTTTCGGTGCCAGATATTTGGCGGCAACCGCCGAGGTCGCGGCGGTGCGCAGCGCCGTCAGGATCGTCATCTCGGTCAAGAGCATCGGATAGCCGGAGCCGACATCGGCGAGCACGCCGAAGGCGGTGACCGTCTGGCGGCCCTCGCGCATGTTCTTCGGATGGCCGTTGACATATTTGAAGCCGTAAAGGCGGCCGTCGCTGGTCGGCATCAGCTCGATGACACCGTCATGGCTGTGCGAGGCGACGCGCGGCGTCTTGTCGAACAGCTCCCAGCGGCGGAAATCCTGCTCGATATAGGCGGCAAGCTCGGTGAGGAAGCGCTCGACGCCGATGGCGAGCACCAGCTTCATCATGCGGTCGACGCTGACGAAGGGGACGATGGCAAGGCGGGACGGCTGGGTCATGGTCAAAGGCTTCCGGAATGGCTGCGGGTCGGACGGTCCATGATGCGGCGGCCCATCAGGCTGGCGGTAAGGTCGACCATCAGGGTCGCGGTACGGCCGCGTTCGTCGAGGAACGGGTTCAGCTCGACCAGGTCGAGGCTGGAGACCAGGCCGCTGTCGGAGAGCATCTCCATCACCAGATGCGCCTCGCGGAAGGTGGCGCCGCCGGGAACCGTGGTGCCGACGGCCGGCGCGATCGAGGGGTCGAGGAAGTCGACGTCGAGGCTGACATGCAGCAGCCCGTTTGCCTCTTCGATCCTGGCCAGGAAAGCGCGCAGCAGCGGGGCGATGCCGTGCTCGTCGATGGCGCGCATGTCATGCACGGTCACGCCCGCGTCCTTCAGCGCGCGGCGCTCGGCCGGATCGACGCTGCGCAGGCCCATGGTGCAGACGCGGGCCGGGTCGACTGCGGCGGGCAGGTCGGGGAAATAGCCGTTGAAGCCGGGGCGGCCGCTGGCATAGGCGAGCGGCACGCCGTGCAGATTGCCGCTGGTGGTGGTGTCGAGCGTGTGGAAGTCCGGGTGGGCGTCGAGCCACAGCACGAAGAGCGGCCGGCCGCGTTCGGCGGCGCGGCGCGCCACGCCGGAGACGGTGCCGGCGGAGATCGAGTGGTCGCCGCCGAGGAAGATCGGCATGGCATCCCTCGAAGCCGCGTAGGCGGTCTCGGAAATCGCCGCTGTCCAGGCGGAGATTTCGGGCAGCGCCTTCAGGGCGAGATTGCCATGAGCGACAGGGCGCGCCGCCGCCTTCTCAACCGCGCCCCAGTCCTCGACCTCATGGCCAAGCTCCGACAGCACCGAGACAAGCCCTGCGGTGCGCAGCGCGCTCGGCCCCATCTCGCATCCCATCCGGCCCGCGCCGTCCTGCACCGGCGCGCCAACGATCCTGCAGCGCATCACTTCTTTCCGCTTTTGCGTTTGATTTGCCGGAGTGAACCACCGCTGCCTGGCGGTTTGAATAGGGTAAATTGGCATTTCGAAAAGGCCGATCTATCATAGTGGGCATATCGGCTGTTCGAAATAGTCAAAATGGACGCGCTCGACGAGAGACTGGTGACGCTTCTGAGGCACGATGCGCGGCGCAGCGTCTCCGATCTCGCGCTCGATCTCGGCGTCTCGCGCGCGACGGTCAGGGGGCGCATGGAGCGGCTGGAGAAATCCGGGGAGATCATCGGCTACACGGTGGTGCTGCGCGCCGACGCGGTCGACCAGAAGATACGCGGCGTCATGATGATCGAGATCGAGGGCCATGCCGCGGATCGCGTCATCAGGGCGCTCGGCGGTTTTCCCGAGGTGTCGACCATCCACACCACCAACGGCCGCTGGGACCTGGTGGTCGAGCTCGGCACCGCCTCACTCACGGACTTCGACGCCGTGCTGCGTCGCATCCGGCTGATCCCCGGGATCACCGGCAGCGAGACGAGCCTGCTGTTGGCGACGCCGAGGACGACGAGGGCGAGGCTTGGGTAGAGCGGTTCGTTTTATGAAACGCCGAACCGCTCGACTTCCTTTTTTGCGCAATTCCGGACTGAAGGCTTCGGCGAGAGCGGCGAGCCGTTAGGGACTTTCCTGGAATTGTTCCAGCAAAGGCGCCAAACCGTCAGGAGTGGGCGGCAGGGCGCTTCCTTTCCGTCGCGACGTTCCTCTATTTTGCCCGGCCAGCATGGGCCGAGCCACACATCGCGGAGAGCAGCGTCATGCTGAAGACAATCGCGGCCGGCGTCGGCCTGGGCCTTGTCGGGTTCCTCATCGCGCTTTTCACGATGGGCGCAGGGCACGGAACGAACGTTCCCGGTTTCGTCGTGGTCCCCTGGATGATGCTGCTGATGATGGCGGGCGTTGGCGCTTTGCCTGGGCTGCTCGCGGCATGCGCCCAATTCACGATCTATATCCTTCTGATCCGCTCCAAGCCGTTGCTCGCGCTGCCGATCGGGATCGTTCACTGCGTCGCCACAGTATGGGGAATGGCGCGCAACGGAATCTTGTTCTGAAGGCTACAAACGCGAAAAAGCCGCGGCGAACCGCGGCTTTTCGTTTGCTTGATTCCCTGAAGGAAACTGGAGCGGGTGAGGCGATTCGAACGCCCGACCCCAACCTTGGCAAGGTTGTGCTCTACCCCTGAGCTACACCCGCTCGCGCGGCCTTGGGCCGCAAGCCGCGCCTATATGGCCGAAGAGCGCGGCGATTGCAACAGGGAAATGACGGTCTTTTTGGAGCTAGCTCTTCCTATAGGGAAGGTTGGTTTGGAGCCGGCGGATTGCGTTGGCCCAGCCGGGCGATCTTGCCCCAAGGGCATCGTTGGCCGTAAACGGCACAAGCTTTCCCGATGATGCGAGGACCGATGCCGAAGACCGAAGCCGAGCTTAACGCCTTTCTTGCCGATCTCGGCATTTCCGTCTCGACGGTGCGCCACCCGCCCTTGTTCACGGTCGCCGATTCGCAGGCGCTGCGCGGAGAGATCCCGGGCGGCCACACCAAGAACCTCTTCCTCAAGGACAAGAAGGACAATTACTTTCTCGTCACCGTCGGCGAGGAGGCCGTGGTGGACCTCAAGCAAATCCACCATCTGATCGGCGCCGCCAGCCGCGTCTCCTTCGGCAAGCCGGAAATGCTGATGGAGCTGCTCGGCGTCATTCCCGGCGCGGTTACCATCTTCGGCCTGATCAACGACACGGCCGGGCGGATCAAGGTGGTTCTGGACCAGGAATTGATGAGCCACGACGTCATCAACGGCCATCCGCTGACCAATGAGGCGACGACGGCCATCGCCGCCGCCGATCTCGTCAAATTCGTCGAGGCAACGGGCCACGATCCTGTTATCTTGAAAGTCTCGGGCTGATCGCCACATGGATGGCGAAACCGAAATCCGATAATACGCGCCGCACCCCCGAAGCCGGCGACGACGCGACCGAAAGGGCGACGACATGAGTGACAACAATCCGTTCAGCGGCTCATTTGGCGGCAATGCCGGCCAGTACGCCCAATCCGTGCAATATGGCGGGGCGGACCGCGGCAAGGTCTCGCTCGGCGAGGCGCCTGCGGCCACGGATCTCGTCAAGGACACGACGACCGCGACGTTCGCAGCCGACGTCATCCAGGAATCGCGCCGCCAGCCGGTGCTGGTCGACTTCTGGGCGCCCTGGTGCGGCCCGTGCAAGCAGTTGACGCCGCAGCTCGAAAAGGCGGTCAAGGCTGCCGGCGGCAAGGTCAAGCTGGTCAAGATGAACATCGACGACCATCCCTCGGTCGCCGGCCAGCTCGGCATCCAGTCGATTCCCGCGGTCATCGCCTTCAAGGACGGCCAGCCGGTCGACGGCTTCATGGGCGCCATTCCGGAAAGCCAGATCACGCAGTTCATCCAGAAGGTCGGCGGCAAGGGCGGAGGCGGCGCGCCGCAGATCACAGAAGCGCTGGCCGCGGCCGCCGAGGCGCGCGAGGCGGGCGACACCCAGACCGCGGCCGACATCTATGATGCGATCCTCGAGCAGTCACCCGAAACCATCGAGGCCATCGCCGGGCTCGGCGAGATCCTGTTCGAGGCCGGCGACAGCCAAGGCGCCGAGGCGGTGCTTGCCAGGGCGCCGGAGGACAAGAAGGACGCGCCGGCGTTTGCCGCGCTGCGCGCCAAGATGACGCTCGCGGCGGAAGCCGCCGCGCTCGGGAATCCGGCCGAGTTCGAACGCCGGCTCGCCGCCAATCCAAACGATCACCAGGCGCGGTTCGACCTGGCGATGGTGCAGAATGCGCGCGGCGAGCGGATGCAGGCCGCCGACAACCTGCTGGCGATCGTCAGGGCCGACCGGACGTGGAACGACGATGGCGCGCGTGCGCAGCTCTTGAAGTTCTTCGAGGCATGGGGGATGACCGACGAGGCGACGCTGTCAGCGCGGCGCAAGCTGTCGTCGCTGTTGTTCTCCTGAGCGTTTTGCCGGCTTTGCTGCTGGCCCCTTTTGCCAGGAGGTCTTGCGCAAGGCGCCAACTGCGCCAGATAGGCGGCAGCGGCTTGCCCCTGCCGGTTGAGGGTTTAAACAGGCTTGGGTTGCGTAAGAGGAGATCGCAGATTGATACGCTGCCCGGCGACGCTTTCGAGAGTTGAAGTGCAGGCGG
>NZ_RZST01000230.1:0-9572 GCF_003997575.1 Mesorhizobium sp. M1A.F.Ca.IN.022.07.1.1 | reverse complement strand
GCTGTCGCGCTGCCACTATCACGACAAGGCGCAGTCGCTGCCGCGCGCGACACCCGCCGAAATTGCCGCCGTCGCGCCGAAGCAGGCGCCGCCAGTGCTGCAGGTCGAGGGGCTGAACAAGACCTATGCCAGCCATGGCCGTGCATTGAGAGCGGTGAAGGACGTTTCAGTCAGCCTCCGGCCCGGCGAGACGCTCGGGTTGGTCGGCGAGTCCGGCAGCGGCAAGACCACCTTCGCGAGGCTGCTGCTCGGCCTCGTGCCGCCGGACGAGGGCGGCAGCATCGAACTGGAGGGCAAGCAGTTGGCGCCGCGGCTTGCCAGCCGCTCGGAGGAGCAGGTCAAGGCGGTGCAGATCGTCTTCCAGAATCCGGATTCGGCGCTCAACCGTTCGCATTCGATCCGGCATATACTCAGCCGCGCTTTGAAGCGGCTGAGCGGGCTCACCGGCAAGTCGCTGGAAACGCGCCTCGAAGAGCTCGTCCGCTCGGTGCGGCTCACCGACCGGCATCTGGCCGTCAAGCCGCGGCAGCTTTCGGGCGGTCTGAAGCAGCGCGTGGCGATCGCCCGCGCCTTCGCCGGCGATCCGCGCATCGTCGTCTGCGACGAGCCTACCTCGGCGCTCGACGTGTCGGTGCAGGCGGCGATCCTCAACCTCTTGGCCGACCTGCAGTCGAAGCAGGATGTGAGCTACATTTTCATCTCGCACGACCTCGGCGTGGTGCGCTATCTGTCCGACAAGATCGCGGTGCTCTATCTCGGCCGCATCATGGAGTTCGGACCGTCGGAAGCGGTGTTTTCCGGCCCGCATCACCCTTACACGGAAGCTCTGTTGTCGGCCGTTCCGAAACTCGACCGGACGGAAAGCTCGCGCATCCGCCTCGACGGCGAAATCCCGAGCGCGGCCAACCCGCCCACGGGTTGCGTCTTCCACACGAGATGCCCTCGCAAGATCGGCGCGATCTGCGAGACGCAGGAGCCGGAACTAAGCGAGGCCGAGCCCGGGCACACAATCCGCTGCCATATTCCTTTCGCGGAGTTGGCAAGGCTGCAGAAGCCGAAGGCCGTGGAGCCGGCATAGTCGCCGCCAGACGACAACGCCTGCTGGATTCGCTGCGCCGATGGCTGGCGCAGGGCGGCAAGCGCGCTGACCGGCGCGCCCCTCCGTCAGCGACGTCCACGGCGTCCGCCGGGCGGCAAACCTCGTTTCGCCGCATAGGGGTTCCCTCGCGCCTCGATCCTGCCGGATCTCCCCCCGCCCCGCATCGTCTCGGAGTCTCGTTTTAGCTCATTCCTAAGACGACCGCCGAAATGGCGGTTGAAATATTTTTCAAACGGTCATAGGAATGTTCAAACAATGATCGCGGCGCGGGCGGCGCCAAGGACCGGAGGAAGCGACATGTCCCATCCGCAATTCGCAGCGGAACTCCTGCAGCGCGCTGAGAAACAAGGACCGATCACCATCGGTCTCGCCGGCGCCGGACAGATGGGAACAGATATCGTCGTTCAGGTCGCACTCATGCCGGGCATGCGCATCGGCGCCATTTCGGAGGTCAGGCCGCAGGCGGCGATCGATGCGGCGCTGCTGGCCGGCCATGATCGTTCCGATATTGTGCAGGCGCCCAATGCCCCGGCCATTGATCGCGCCATCGAGGGCGGCAAGATCGCGGTCACCGAGGACCTGCATGCGCTCGCCGCCGCCGGCCGCATCGACGTGATCATCGACGCAACCGGAAATCCCAACATCGGCACGCTGTTCGCGCTCGAGGTGATGAAGAACGGCAAGCATATCGTCATGCTCAATGT
Organism: Mesorhizobium sp. M1A.F.Ca.IN.022.07.1.1; assembly: GCF_003997575.1. Lineage (NCBI taxonomy): Bacteria > Pseudomonadati > Pseudomonadota > Alphaproteobacteria > Hyphomicrobiales > Phyllobacteriaceae > Mesorhizobium > Mesorhizobium sp. M1A.F.Ca.IN.022.07.1.1. The sequence goes on along the minus strand of NZ_RZST01000230.1, from coordinate 7,769 downwards.
CGAGGCCGACATCACCATCGGCCGGTTCCTGAAGGAAGAGGCGCGCAAGGCCGGCGTCGTCTACACAGGTGCGGCCGGCGACGAGCCTGCCTGCACGCTGGAGATCATCGGCTTCGCCAAAAGCCTCGGCTTCAATATCGTTGCCGCCGGCAAGGGCAAGAACAATCCGCTGAAGTTCGACGCCGTGCCGGCCGACTACGAGAAGGAGGCGGCCGAGCGCAACATGAATGCGCGCATGCTGGTCGAGTTCGTCGACGGCTCGAAGACGGCATTCGAGATGGTGGCAATCGCCAACGCGACGGGACTGGTGCCCGACGTGCCGGGCATGCACGGCCCTACCGCGACGCTAGAAGAACTAGCTAGCGTGCTCTGCCCGCGCGAGGATGGCGGCGTGCTTCATCGCAAGGGCGTTGTCGACTATTCGATCGGCAAGGGCGTCGCGCCCGGCGTGTTCTGCATCATCGAAACCAAGCATCCGCGCGTGCTGGAGCGCATGATCGACCTCAAGGTCGGCAAGGGCCCCTATTTCACGATCTTCCGCCCTTATCACCTCACCAGCCTGGAAGTGCCGCTGTCGGCGGCGCGCGCCGTGGTCTACAAGCGCGCCGACATGGAACCGCTCGATCATCCGGTGGCCGAGGCGGTGGCGGTGGCCAAGACCAGTCTCGGCACCGGCCAGTCGCTCGGCATGATCGGCGAGAACGACTACCGCGGCTTCGCCATGACTTGGGATGACGCGCGAGCCAAGGGCGCGCTGCCGCTCGGGCTTGCTGAACGTGCCAAGGTGGTGAAGCCGGTCAAGGCCGGCGACTTCCTGACCTATGAAAACTGTGTACCCGACGATTCGATGGTGATAACCCAGATCCGCCGTCGTCTCGACCAGTCGGACGGACGGTTCGTAACCAACGCGGCCTAAAGCGCGTCGCGCGGAATCGGATCCAGGCGACGCGCTTTAGGTCCTTTTTTATGCATGTCGTTTTCGCAAAACCGCTGCACACTTTTGCGCGACATGCTCTAACCTTCCGGATCCCAGCCTGATGGACGATGTGGTAATCGGGATCGACGCCTCGACGACCGCCGTGAAGGCGATTGCTTTCGCGCGCGACGGCTCGGAGCTTTTCCAGGCACGCGAGACCTATCCGCTTTCCAATCCGGCGCCCGGCCATTTCGAGCAGGACGCCGAGCATTGGTGGGCGGCGCTGCTGTCGGCGCTGCAGCAAGTCGCCAAGGCGATCGATGCCTCACGCGTGAAAGCCATCTCAATCGCGCACCAGCGCGAGAGCTTCACGCTGATCGACAACGCCGGCAAGCCGCTCATCCCCGCCATATTGTGGCTCGACGAACGCGCCCGCCGCCAGGTGGCGCGGCTTTCGGAAGAACTGGGCCGCGAGGCGATCCGCGACTGGAGCGGCAAGCCGCCGGACCCGACGCCGGCGCTCTACGCTTTGGCCTGGCTGATGGAGCACCGGCCGCAGGCGCTGGCGGAAGCGGCCGCGCTGGTCGACGTGCACGCGTTCTTGGTCCACCGGCTCACCGGGCGACTCGTCACCAGCACGGCGAGCGCCGATCCGCTCGGCCTGCTGGACATCGCGCATGGCGTCTGGCACCCGAGGCTGGTCGAGGCGGCGGGACTGCGGCCGGAGCAACTGCCGGAGCTCGCAGCCCCTGGCGCGGTCAGCGGCACGTTGTCGGAAAGCATCGCGGCGGCGATCGGCCTGAAGGCCGGCACGCCGGTTATTGCGGGCGCCGGAGACGGCCAGGCGATGGGCCTCGGCATGGGAGTCTACGGGTCCGGCAAAAGCTATCTGTCGTTGGGCTCAGGCGTCGTCAGCGGAAATTATTCCGGCACGGTCACGACGTCGGATGCATTCCGCACGCTGGTTTCGCCGACCGGCTCCGGCTTCATGCTGGAGACGGTGCTGCGTTCCGGCATGCAGTTGGTCGACTGGATCGTGCGCACCACCGGCGCGCCTTCGGCCGCGGTGCTGGAGAAGGCTGCGAAGGATGTCGCGCCAGGCAGCGACGGATTGCTCGTCATGCCCTATTGGGCCGGCGTCATGAGCCCTTACTGGGACGGCTCGGCGCGCGGCGCCATCGTCGGCCTGTCGCTCGATCACGAGCCAAGGCATCTCTTCCGCGCGGTGCTGGAGGGCGTAGCGCTGGAGCAGGCGATCGCCACCGAGGCGATGGAGGAACAGACCGGCAAGGCCGACGCGATGATCGCGGCCGGCGGCGGCACCAATTGCGCACTGCTGATGGAAATCATGGCGAGCGTGCTCGAGCGCCCGCTCTTCGTCTCGCCGGTCAACGAAGCAGCGGCGCTGGGAGCCGCCATGCTCGCGGCCTCGGCAATCGGCTGGTTCGCGTCACCGGAAGAAGCGGCAAAGGCGATGGCGGCACGGCCGGCACGCCAGGTCGATCCTGTCGAGGCGCTTGTTCCGACCTACCGCGCACGCAAAGAAGTCTATCGTGATCTCTATCACGCGACACGCGATATCCACACGCGGCTCGGCGCGATTACCGGAACTACCGGCTAAGCAGCCCCTTGGCCGCGTCTTCGTCGGTGATCAGCACCGAGACCTTCGTATTCGCAAGTGCGGCGCGCATGACGGCGATCTTCTCCCGCCCGCCCGACACCAGGATGGTGGTCGGAATGTCGGAGAGATCCTGCAGCGGGTAGGCGCAGACGCGGCGGTTGACCTCATGGTCAACGATGCGGCCCTCGGCATCGATGAAGTGGCAGAGGATATCGCCGACCGCGCCCGCCGCCTGCAATTCCTCCAATTCGCTGGGCTTGATGAAACCGTAATTGGCGATCGGGCTGTCGTTGGAAAAGGAGCCGACGCTGAGCACGGCGATGTTGGCGCGCCGCGCCCTAAAGACCACATCCTGGACGCTGCGCTGGCTCATGAAGGCATCGCGCTGCTCCGGCCTGTCGGCATAGACGGGCACGGGCAGCAGATAGCATTCGGCGCCGATCTTCTCAGCGAATTCCCAGGCGCTCTCGGTCGGATTGAGCGGCTGCGCATGGGTGAGGCCGCCAAGCATCGAGACCACCGTGGTCCTGGCGATCGGCCGCCTGGGCAATTCGTTGATGGCGAATTTCAGCGTCCTGCCCCAACCCAGTGCGATAACGTCGCCCGCATTGACGTTGTCGGCGAGATAGGCGGCGGCGGCATGGCCGATCATCAGCGGCGCGTTGCTCCTGTCGGCAGCCGACGGCACGACCACCGCCTGGCTGAGGCCGAAGCGCTGCTTCAGGCGTTCCTCCAGCTGCACGCATTCGACGACGCTGTCGCGAATGCGGAACTGGACGACGCCCTCCTCGCGCGCGGCCGACAGAATCCGGTGCACCTTGATACGGCCGACGCCGAGGATCTCCGAGATCCGCTCCTGCGTCAGCCCTTCGACATAATAGTGCCAGGCGGCTCGGGCCTTGAGCTCGGCATCCGGAAAACGCGAGACCTTGTCGTTCTCGATCACCGCCATGCTTTATGCCTCCGTATGCGCTCGACTTCCCTATGGCAAACTGTCGGTTCACGCAAACTGCCGCCGAATGGCTGCGCGGCACTTGACAATTTTCTGATGAACGTTTTAGCTGAACAAAATTGCAGTTCAAAGATAAATTGTTCACAAGGGAGGATGCCTGGTGAACAAGAGCGGAAGGCAAGGCACGCCTGCCCGCTGACGGAGGAGACGAAGTGGCCGTGAGCAACGAGACGAGCGAGTTGAAGGCTGGCACCGGCGCCGCGCAGGCCGCTTCCGGTGCGAAGCTTTCGGCGCTGTTTGCCGGCACGATGGGACCGCTGATCGGGCTGGTGCTGCTGTGCCTGGCGCTGGCGCTGACCACCGACACCTTCCTTACGGTACGCAACATCCTCAACGTGCTCGACCAGGTGACCGTGCTCGGCATCATGGCGATCGGCATGACGCTGGTCATCCTGATCGGCGGCATCGACCTTTCCGTCGGCTCGGTGCTGGCGCTGGCCTCGATGGTGATGGGCTATGTCGCCTATCCCGACTATCTCAATCTCGGCGTCCCGGCGGGCATCGCCGCGGCGCTCGTCGTCGCCGCCCTCTGCGGCCTGGTGTCGGGCCTGCTGGTGACGGTGACGAAACTGCCGCCCTTCATCGCGACGCTTGCCATGATGTCGGTGGCGCGCGGCCTCGCCAACATGATCACCGACGGCTCGCAGATCGTCGGCTTTCCCGACTGGTTCACCAACCTCTCGATCGTGCGCCATTTCGGCTTCCTGTCGGTCACCGTCGGGCTGATGATCGTGCTGGCGATCGTCTTCGCGATCTTCCTCAATTACCGCGCCACCGGCCGCAGCCTCTACGCGATCGGCGGCAGCGCCGAGGTTGCCCGCCTCTCCGGCATTCCGGTGAAGTCGCTGACCAACTGGGTCTACGCAATCTGCGCACTGCTGGCGGGACTGGCCGGCATCGTGCTCGCGGCCCGGCTCGATTCCGTGCAGCCGAGTTCGGGCGTCGGCTACGAGCTCGACACTATCGCCGCGGTGGTGATCGGCGGCGCCAGCCTTTCCGGCGGCATCGGCTCGATCGGCGGCACGGCGATCGGCGTTCTCATCATCGGCGTGCTGCGCAACGGCCTCAACCTGCTCGGCGTGTCGCCCTTCATCCAGCAGGTGGTGATCGGCGTGGTGATCGCGCTGGCGGTTGCCACCGATACCTGGCGGCGGCGCCGCCAATAGGAATTCGCCCGGATGTCCGGGCGGAACGGATCGGTCGATCCGAGACTGGGACTGTCCGGCCGAGGGCGCCGCGATGCGCAGGCTGACAGATTGAACACCAACGGAGGAAAAACATGCTGACCAAACGTTCACTGCTGCTTGCGGCCGCGGCCATCGTCCCGCTGCTCGGCCTGTCCGATGCCGCCTCGGCCAAGGACGCCAAGAAGCTCGGCCTTGCCGTCGCCAATCTGCAGGCGGACTTCTTCAACCAGATCAAGCAGTCGGTCGAAGCCTATGCCAAGGAGAAGGGCATCGAGGTCATCACCGTCGACGCCAAGGGCGATTCGGCCACGCAGGTCAGCCAGGTGCAGGACCTCGTCACCCAGAACATCGACGCGCTGATCTATATCCCGGCCGGCGCCACCGCCGCGACCGTGCCGACCAAGACCGCGAAGGCCGCCGGCATCCCGGTGGTCAATGTCGACCGCAACGCCGACGGCGCGCCCGGCGACACCTTCATCGCCACTGACAGCGTCAACTCGGCCAAGGGCGTGTGCGACTACATCGCCAAGCAGGCCGGCGGCAAGGGCGAGATGGTGATCATCCATGGCCAGAAGGGCACGACGCCGGAAGTCGACCGCTCCAAGGGCTGCGGCGAGGCGCTCAAGGCCTACCCGGATATCAAGGTGGTCGGCGAGCTCTGGAGCGATCAGTGGCACCAGGACGAAGGCTTCAAGCTGGCGCAAGACCTGCTGCAGGCCCATCCGAATGTCTCGATCATCTTCGGCCAGGCCGACGCGCTGGCTCTGGGCGCCGCGCAGGCGGTCAAGGTCGCCAACCCCGACCACAAGGTGTGGATCGCCGGCTTCGACGGCGACGTTGCGGCGCTCAAGGCGCTGAAGGCCGGCGTGTTTGACGTCACCGCGACCCAGCAGACGCAGGGCATGGGCCGGCTAGCCGTCGATTCGGCCATCAAGATCGTGGCGGGCGAGAAGCTGCCGGCCGAGCAACTGCAGGACGCGACCCTGACCACCAAAGACAATGTCTCGCAATTCATCGAGAAGCATCCGTAAGGCGGCAACCGTTGAGAGAGCGCAACGATGTCCACTGAACCTCGCCATAGCGAAGGCCCGCATAACGGGCTCTTCGTCAACGGCCTCTGCAAGAGCTACGGACCGGTGCAGGTCCTGGCCGATGCGAGCTTCGAGGTGCGGCCGGGCGAGGTCGTGGCGCTGCTCGGCGAGAACGGTGCCGGGAAGTCGACGGTGTCCAACATCATCGCCGGTTCGACCAAGCCTGATGCCGGCACCATCATCTGGCGGGGGAAGCCCTATTCCCCCGCCAATCCCGCTGCGGCCATCGAGGCCGGCGTCGGCATGATCCATCAGGAATTGAAGCTGCTGCCGGACCTATCGGTGGCGGAGAATGTCTATGTCGGGCGGCTGCCGATGCGGGGCGGCCGCATCGACCGGGCAACCATGAACGCGAAGGCCTCGGCGCAATTGAAGCGCCTCGGCCTCGACGTCTCGCCGGAGCGCAAGGTGCGCACGCTGCGCGTCGCGGCACAGCAGCAGGTGGAGATCGCCAAGGCGCTGACGCTGAATGCCGAGCTTCTGATCCTCGACGAACCGACCGCCGCGCTCGGCGGCGAGGAGACGGAGCTGCTGTTCAAGCAAATCCGCAAGCTCAAGGCCGAAGGCATGTCCTTCATTTATATCAGCCACCGGCTGGACGAGATCGCTCAGATCGCCGACCGCGTGGTGGTGATGCGCGACGGCCGCATCGTCGCCCGGCACGAGCGCGCCGACATCCCCGTGCGCACGGTCGTCGAGCAGATGGTCGGACGCAGCGTCGAACGCATGTTCCCGAAGCTGTCGGCGCCGGGCACCGAGACAGTGCTCGAAGTCGAGAACCTGTCCTCGCCGGAGCGTAGCTTCAACAATGTTTCGTTCGCGGTGAAATCGGGCGAAATCCTGGGCATCGCCGGGCTGATCGGCGCCGGCCGCACCGAACTGGTCAGGGCGATCGCCGGCGCCGATCCAATCTCGTCCGGCGCGGTGCGGGTGGCGGGCCAGCCTGTTCATCTCAGCGGCCCCGCGGCGGCGATCAGGGCCGGCGTCGTGCTGGTGCCGGAGGACCGCAAGGAACAGGGCGTCGTATTGGAGCAGACGATCGGCGAGAACCTCGCCATCGGCAATTTCGATCATGTCGCACCGAAGGGCTGGGTGTTTCCCAAAGCGGTTCAGAGGTTCGCCGAGGCCGGCATATCGAGGCTCGGCGTCAAGGGTCGGCCGAACCAGGCGGTCTCAAAACTTTCCGGCGGCAACCAGCAGAAGGTGATCATCGCCAAATGGGTGTCGCGGCCGCCCAAGGTGTTCATCCTCGATGAGCCGACGCGCGGCATCGACGTTGGCGCCCGCGCGGCGATCTACGATGTCATCGCCGACCTTGCCCGCTCGGGCATGGCCGTGGTGGTGGTGAGCTCGGATCTCGAGGAGGTGCTGGGGCTTTCGCACCGGGTTCTGGTGCTGAGCCGCGGCCGCCAGCGCGGCATCCTCGATCGCGACGAAGCAAGCAATGTCGCCGTGATGGAACTCGCCACGAGCTGAGGGCACGGCAGATGGGAATAAAGCGCAGCAGGTGATAGCCTCCCAAGCACCGGACCGCGCGGGGCGCCAGCAGGGCTGGCGCCCCTTCTTTCAGGGAGAGGGAGAAAGATGAAACTGTTCGATATTGATGGCGACGTGGCGCTGGTGACGGGCGCCGGCAGCGGCATCGGTCAAGCGATCGCCATCGGTCTGGCGGAAGCCGGCGCCGATGTCGCCTGTTTCGGCCACAGCTCGAAGGGCGGGCTGGAAGACACGGCCGACAAGATCAGGGCGCTCGGCCGCAAGGCGCTGGTGCTGACCGGAACTGTCACATCGCAGAGCGATCTCGCGGCAGCGGTCGAACGCGTCGAAAAGGAACTCGGCGCGCTGACGATCGCGGTCAACAATGCCGGCGTCGCCGGTGCCGAACCCGCCGAGACGCTGCCGATGGAGAAGTGGCAGAAGCTCTACGACGTCAATGTCCTGT
>NZ_RZST01000022.1:27282-31273 GCF_003997575.1 Mesorhizobium sp. M1A.F.Ca.IN.022.07.1.1 | reverse complement strand
CCCAGGCTTTGACGGCCTCGGGCGCAGGAGATTTTCTCGTCATCGAGGAACTTTATTCGATAGATGCAATTGCATCAAGCTTGACGGTCGATGCAAATGCATTCATATAGATGCAATTGCATCGATAAGGAGTTCCCGATGAAACATGAGATCTGTAAAGTGGCCGACATCCCGCAGACGGGCAGCCTGATCGCGCCTTTCTTCGGCCGCGAGATCCACGTCTGGCGCAGCGGCGAGCGTGTCCGTGCCGCGGCCAATGCCTGCCTGCATTTCGGCGGGCCACTCGACTGCAAGGACGGCGCCTTCATCTGCCAGTGGCACGGCGCCCGCTTCGACATGCAAAGCGGCGAGCGCCTCGTAGGCCCGGCGCCGAAGGGCTCGCGCCCGATGTTCCTGTCGACCCGCGTCGAGGACGGCGCGCTGAACTATGTCTGGGGAGAATAAGATGACGGCCAAACTCACCCTCGTCAGTCATCACCTTTGCCCCTACGTCCAGCGTGCGGCAATCGCCCTCGCCGAGAAAGGCGTGCCGTTCGAGCGCGTCAATGTCGACCTTGCCAGCAAGCCCGACTGGTTCAAGGCTATCTCGCCGCTCGGCAAGGTACCGCTGCTCTGCGTTCGAAACGGCAGCAAGGAGGAGATCATTTTCGAATCCGCCGTCATTCTCGAATTCCTCGAGGAGACGCAGGCCAATCCGTTGCACCCGGCCGATCCGCTCATGCGGGCCAGGCACCGCTCCTGGGTCGAATTCGGTTCGGCCATCCTCAACGCCATCGGGCGCTTCTATTCCGCCGCCGATGAGGCCTGCTTCCTCAAGGAAAGCAGCGGCTTGTCGGAACTGTTTGAGCGTGTCGAGGCGGAACTGTCGGCAAGGCGGAGCGGTCCGTGGTTCGCCGGGAAGCGCTTCTCGCTGGTCGACGCCGTCTACGGGCCGATCTTCCGCTACTTCGACACGTTCGACGAGATCGGCGCTAGCGGCATCCTGGACGGTAAGCCTCTCGTCCAGGCCTGGCGCAAGGCGTTGAGCGACCGGCAATCGGTGAAGGAGGCTGTCAGTCCGGACTATCCGCTGCGGCTGCACGCCTTCCTGCGGGCAAAGGCATCTTATCTATCGCGGATGATCCGGCTGCAGGCCATTGCGATTCCGCAAGCCCGATCGGCCTGAACGGATCGATCACCGTTCCCGCGACCATGGCGGCGAGCAACTGCGGCACCGGCGCAAGCGACGTTTTGACGCTTGTATCGGGGAAGGAAAGGCTCAGGCCTGCGCGGCATCGAAGGCGACGCGCGCCTCACGAACGGCATCGTGGTTGAGTTCGGCCCATTGGATCAGCATCTGCAACGGCGCAAACATCGAGCGGCCGAGATCGGTGAGGCTGTATTCAACGCTCGGCGGCTTGGTCGGAAAGACTTCGCGATGCACATAGCCGTCGCGCTGCAGGTCGTAGAGCGTCTGCGTCAGCATACGCTGCGAAATGTCGGGCACCAGGCGGCGCAACTCCCCGAACCGGTACGGCTTCTCGGCCAAAGCCATGACCAGCAGCGAGCTCCATTTGCCGCTGATGCCCTGGATCACATCGCGGACCGGGCAGTCGGCGAAATTGCCGCCGCCGGTCATGGCTTTGTAGACCTCGAGCTTCGATTTCAGACTGAAGATCTTGCTGTCCATCGCGACATCCATTGATCGAAGCGGCGACCCGCCGGTGGTTCCCCGGCTGTGCCTACCTCCCGGAAAACTGCCTTCTTTACGGCCCTTGGTCAATTCTTATTTTAGTGCTGGTCTCTTTTTGAGACCATCGTTCAGAACCCCTTCGACGCAAATTTCAGGAACTTCCCATGACCGAAACTCTCCTTGTCACCGGCGCTTCCGGCCATCTCGGCCGCGCCGTGATCAACCATCTGCTCGATGCGCAGAAAGTCGCGCCGGCAAATATCATCGCAACCACGCGCAATCCCGAAAATCTCGGCGACCTGGCAGCCCTCGGCATTGTCGTCAGGCCGGCCGATTTCGACGATCCGGCCTCGCTGGAGCGCGCGTTCAAAGGCGCCGACCGAGTGCTGATCGTCTCGACCGGTGAGCTCGACCTGAAGAGCGACCGGCGCCTCAAGCAGCATCAGGCCGCGGTGGCCGCAGCCAAGGCGGCAAGCGTCTCGCACCTCCTCTACACCTCGATGCCCAATCCCGAGCCGGTCTCGCCGGTGCTGTTTGCCGGCGACCACTACGGCACCGAGCAGGCCATCAAGGCGAGCGGCATTGCCTACACCATCTTCCGCAACGGCTGGTACCAGGAGAACCTTTTCATGGCGCTGCCGCACGCCATTTCGTCGGGCAAGTGGTACACGTCAGCCGGCGACGGGCGGATCGCGCACGCCGCGCGCGACGACATGGCCGCCGCGATCGCCGCGAGCCTCGCTTCCGGCTCAACGGAGAGCCGCGTCTACACACTGACCGGCCCGCATGCCTACACGACGAACGAAATTGCCGCTCTGGTGAGCGAAGTCACTGGCAAGCCGCTGGAGGTTATCCAATTGCCTGACGAGGCTTTGACCGAGGGCGTCAAGGCGGCCGGCCTTCCCGAGGACTTTGCGCGCATTGTCGTATCCTTCGACGCCAACACACGCTCCGGCCGTATCGGCATGGTAACCGACGCTATCGAGACGCTGTCGGGCCGCAAGCCGAAGACGCTCAAGCAGTTCCTGGAAGGGAACAAAGCCGCACTGCTTGGCTGAACCGTTGCGCCTGGGGGGGTACTCTCCCGGGCGCGTCACCTCGACTTTTTGAGCAATCCGAGCCGGACCAGGCTTTCGCCGGTGGCGACGAGCGCTTCTTCGCGCGATCGCGGCGCCCAGCCGAGCATGCGCATGGCCTTGGCCCCGGTTGCGTTTCTGGCCTTGCCCAGTTCCGTCACGATCTGGGCTGCTTGCCCGTCGAACAGTCCGACGGTCCGGACCAGCCAGTCCGGTAGCATTCTCGTCGTAACGCGCGACGCAACGCTGCCCAGCCGCGATTTCAACGTTTGTGCGATCCCCAGCGTCGTCATGAAATCGCCGCTGATGGCGAGGAACCGCTCCCCCTTGGCGGCGGGACTGGTCATGGCGCGCAGATGCAGGTCCGCCACGTCCCGCGCGTCGACCACGCCGAACACCATGCGCGGCAGACCCTGCATCTCGCCGTCCAGCAAGCGCTTGATGAAGTCCGTCGAGGTCGAATGATCCGGCCCCAGGACCGGTCCAAAGATCCCGACCGGATTGACGACCGTCAGTTCCAGCGCTCCGCCCTGGCTGGCAATGAAATCCCAGGCCGCACGTTCCGCCAGCGTTTTCGACTTCACATAGGCGCTTACCTTGGCCGCCAGGTTGGTCCAGTTCTCTTCCGTGAACGGACTGCCCGGAATTGGCCTCTGGCCATAGCCGATGGGGGCAAAGGACGAGGTGAGCACCACCCGTTTGACGCCCGCATCGCGCGCGGCCCGCAGCACGCGCAGCGCACCCTCGCGCGCAGGAACGATCAGATCGTCCTCGTGTTTCGGCACGCCCGGCGGGAACGGCGAAGCGACATGAAGAACGTACTGGCATCCCGCGACCGCTTCCAGCCAGCCGGGGTCTGTCATCAGATCGGCGTAGGCGAAGGAAAGCGCATCGCCCGGCTCGGCACCGCCGACCCTCAGCATGGCGAGAACATCGGCTTCGCGCTTGGCGGATCGCACTGTTGTGCGGACGCGGTAGCCTGCCTGCAACAGGGCTAGAACGCAGTGCGCGCCGAGGAACCCGGAGCCGCCGGTAACGAGCACCAACTCACCGCTTTAGGCGTTGCAGTCCCTCAAATGGCGACCTGAGTGCCGATCTCGACCACGCGCCCGGTGGGGATCTGGAAATACTCCGTCGCATCCGCCGCCGTCTTCGCAAGGCCGATGAACAGCCTGTCCTGCCAGATCGGCATGCCGGAATTGGGCGAGGCCTTCAGCGAGCGCCGCGACAGGAAGAAGGACGT
>NZ_RZST01000022.1:0-27184 GCF_003997575.1 Mesorhizobium sp. M1A.F.Ca.IN.022.07.1.1 | reverse complement strand
GGGGATCTGGAAATACTCCGTCGCATCCGCCGCCGTCTTCGCAAGGCCGATGAACAGCCTGTCCTGCCAGATCGGCATGCCGGAATTGGGCGAGGCCTTCAGCGAGCGCCGCGACAGGAAGAAGGACGTCGTCATGATGTCGAACTTCCATCCTTGCTTGCGGCAGATCGCCAGCGCGCGCGGAATGTTCGGCTGCTCCATGTAGCCGAAGGTCAGCGTGACCCGCATGAACAGGTCGTTGACCGTCTCCATCTTCACCCGCTCGCTGTCCGGCACCACCGGCTGCGGTGCGGTCACCACGGAAAGAATGACATTCTTCTCATGCAGCACCTTATAGTGCTTCAGGCTGTGCATGAGCGCGGTCGGCGCGCTCAGCGGATCGCCGGTCAGGAACACGGCGGTGCCGGACACCAGCTGCGGCTTTTTCTTCGAAAGGTTCGCCGCCAGGAAGTCGAGCGGGATTTCGTTGCGGCGCGTCTTGTCGAACAGGTAGCGGCTGCCGCGCACCCAGGTCCACATGCCGAGGATGATGGCGAAAGCCACGGCGAGCGACGCCCAGCCGCCTTCGAACACCTTGACGATGTTGGAGGCAAAGAAGCCGACATCGATGAAGGCAAACAGAGCCGTTAACGACACCGCGACCCAGAGCTGCCATTTCCAGATACGGGTCATGACGACGAAGAGGAGCACCGTCGTCACCAGCATATTGCCGGTCACCGAGATCCCGTAGGCCGAGGCAAGTCTGCTGGACGCGCCGAAACCGACCACCAGAAGCATCACCACCAGCGCCAGCAGCATGTTGACGCGCGGCATGTAGATCTGGCCCGACTGTTTTTCGGACGTATGCAGGATCTCCAGCCGCGGCAGCATGTTGAGCTGCACCGCCTGCCTGGTCAGCGAAAAGGCACCGGAGATCACCGCCTGGCTGGCGATAACCGTCGCTGCCGTCGCCAGAATCACCATCGGGATCAGCGCCCAGCCTTCATTCATCTCGAAAAACGGATGGCCGACGACGCCGTTCTTGGCGAGCACGAAAGCGCCCTGCCCGGCATAGTTCAATAGCAGGCAGGGAAATACGATCGCCAGCCATGCCAGCACGATCGGCTTGCGGCCGAAATGGCCGAGGTCGGCGTAGAGTGCCTCCGCGCCGGTGACGGCCAGGAAAATGGCGCCGATCGTGACAAAAGCCACGTCCGGCGAGTGGATCAGGAAGGCGACGATGTAGTGCGGGCTGATCGCCCAAAGGATTTCAGGATCGGCAATGATGTGATTCAGCCCGGACAGGCCGATGGCGAGGAACCACACGGCGGTGATCGGCCCGAAGATCAAGGCGACACCACCTGTGCCGAACCGCTGCACCGCAAACAGAATGGCCAAGATGAGCAGCGTCAGCGGCACCACATAAGGCTGAAAGGCGGGTGTCACGACATTCATGCCTTCGACGGCCGAAAGCACGGAGATGGCCGGGGTGATCACGGCGTCGCCAAAGAAAAGCGAGGCGCCGGCGATGCCGATGGCCAGGATGACCGCCGAACGCGTCGCGAAAGTGCTGCGCGCCAGCGCCATCAGCGAGAGCACGCCGCCTTCGCCACGGTTGTCGGCGCGCAGCACGAACATGATGTATTTGATCGTGACGATGATCGTCAGCGACCAGATGATCAGCGACAGCACGCCAAGGATATCGCCGCGATCGGCGACCTCACCGCGCGAGGAAGCAACGAGCGCCTCGCGGAACGCGTAGATCGGGCTGGTGCCGATATCACCATAGACGACACCCAGCGCGCCCAGCATCAGCACCTTGGTGCTGTGCTGCTCTATTTCCGGATGCCCGGTTTGCTCGACGGGTTCTGCCTCAGCACCATTGGCAAAGGCCATGACGACACTCCGATAAAATGCGCGGTGCTCTACGCTTGCTGCAGTGCAATATCAAGTGCCCTGGCGTTAGGGCTCCCATACCGCCAGTGCAAGGCTCGACCTGCAGAGGTGCATTCAAATCTATGGCACAATGTGGATGCTTGAAGCGTCAGATCGCGACCTGCGTACCGATCTCGACCACGCGCCCGGTTGGGATCTGGAAATACTCCGTCGCATCCGCCGCCGTCTTCGCAAGGCCGATGAACAGCCTGTCCTGCCAGATCGGCATGCCGGAATTGGGCGAGGCCTTCAGCGAGCGCCGCGACAGGAAGAAGGACGTCGTCATGATGTCGAACTTCCATCCCTGCTTGCGGCAGATCGCCAGTGCGCGCGGAATGTTCGGCTGCTCCATGTAGCCGAAGGTCAGCGTGACCCGCATGAACAGGTCGTTGACCGTCTCCATCTTCACCCGCTCGCTATCCGGCACCACCGGCTGCGGTGCCGTAACCACGGAAAGAATGACGTTCTTTTCGTGCAGCACCTTGTAGTGCTTCAGGCTGTGCATGAGCGCGGTCGGCGCGCTCAGCGGATCGCTGGTCAAGAACACGGCGGTGCCGGACACCAGCTGCGGCTTCTTCTTGAGGAGGTTCGCCGCCAGAAAGTCGAGCGGGATTTCGTTGCGGCGCGTCTTGTCGAATAGGTAGCGGGTGCCGCGAATCCAAGTCCACATGATCAGCCCCATGATCAAAGCGACAGTGATCGACACCCAACCGCCTTCGACCATCTTGACGACATTGGCCGAGAAGAAGCCGAGGTCGATGACGCCGAAGAGCAGCGCCAGCGCCAATGCGAGCGCCAGCTGCCATTTCCAGAGCCAGCGCATGACGACAAACAAGAGGATCGTCGTCATCAGCATCTCACCGGTCACCGAAATGCCATAGGCGGAGGCGAGCGCGCTCGAGCTGCCAAAGCCGACGACCAGAAGCATCACGCCGAGCGCGACCAGCAGATTGACCCTCGGCATATAGATCTGGCCGCTTTGCATCTCCGATGTGTGCTGCACCTCGATGCGCGGCAGAAGATTGAGCTGCACCGCCTGTCTGGTCAGCGAGAAGGCGCCGGAGATCACCGCCTGGCTGGCGATGACCGTCGCCGCCGTTGCCAGGGCGACCATCGGCATCAGCGCCCATTCGGGAAGCATCTGGAAGAACGGGTTGGTCGGCTTGCCGCCGTGCGAGAGCACGAAGGCGCCCTGCCCGAAATAGTTGAGGAGCAGGCAAGGGAAAACGATGGAAAACCAGGCCAGCACGATTGGCTTGCGGCCGAAATGGCCAAGGTCGACATAGAGCGCCTCGGCGCCGGTGACCGCGAGGAAAACCGCGCCGACGGTGACGAAGGCGCCCGTCGGCGTGGTGGCCAGGAAATAGACCGCATAGTAGGGGTTTATAGCCAACAGGACGGACCAATCGTCGACGATGTGATAGAGGCCGGCAACGCCGATGGCCACGAACCATGTCGCCGTGATGGGTCCAAAGACTGCCGCCACCTTGCCCGTGCCAAAACGCTGCACGGCGAAAAGCACCGCCAGAATCACCAGCGTGATCGGAACGACATAGGCATCGAGCGCCGGCGTGATGACTTCCAGGCCTTCAACCGCCGAAAGCACGGATATCGCCGGCGTGATGATCGAATCGCCGAAGAAGAGGGCCGCGCCGCAGAGGCCGATCACCAGGATCAGGCTGGAGCCCTGCGGATAGGCGCTCCGTGCCAGCGCCATCAGCGACAGCGTGCCGCCCTCGCCCTTATTGTCGGCCCTCAGCACGAAGGCGACATATTTGATCGTGACGATGATGGTGAGCGCCCAGACGATCAGCGACAGCACGCCGAGCACATCGTTGCGGGCCACCACTCCCCCTGAAGCATGGAGAGCCTCTCGAAAGGCGTAGATCGGACTGGTGCCGATATCGCCGTAGACGACGCCGAGCGCGCCGAGCATCAGAACCTTGGTGCTGTGCTGCCGCTCGGCCTCGGCATGGCCCAAAGGTTCGAGGGATTCTGTTTCGCTGGCGTTGGCTAGCACCATGAACCCCACTTCATCAGATTCGCCACGCTCCGAGGCTGCCGCAAAGCGCGGAACACGCCGGAGCTACGCAAGGCATTCCTCGCCCTACCATCCGCAGGCCTTCAAGAACCGCCCAACCGTGCCGGCCATGCCATACTCCAGCGCATCCGCTGTCAACCCATGTCCGATCGATACTTCGGCCAATGCGGGGATGCGTTTGATCAATGCCGGCAGATTGTTCACGGTCAAATCGTGGCCGGCATTGACCTGGAGTCCCGCCGCGAGTGCCGCGTCCGCGGTTTTTCCCAGTCTTTCCAATTCCTTGGCCGCCTTGGCGGAATCGGAATGGTAACCGCCATAGGGCCCGGTATAGAGCTCGATCCGATCGGCGCCGGTATCGCGCGCGGCATTCACGCCGGCCGCATCGGCGTCGGAAAACAGCGACACGCGAAACCCGCCCTTCTTCAGCCGCTTGACGATCGGTGTCAGGAACGCGGCCTGCGCGACGAAGTTCCAGCCGTGGTCCGACGTCGCCTGCGCCGGATCGTCGGGCACCAGTGTCACCTGCTCCGGCTGGTTATTCTCGACAAGCGCCAGGAAATCCTCTGTCGGGTAGCCCTCGATGTTGAATTCCGTCTTGGGGAACTCATCGTCGATCAGCGCCCTGATCTCCGGCAGGTCGGAATGTCTCGTATGCCGCTCATCGGGACGTGGATGGACGGTCAACCCATGCGCGCCGGCGGCAAGAGCGATGCGCCCCAGCCCCGTGACGCTCGGCCACGGCAGATCGCGTCGGTTGCGCAGCATGGCGACAGCGTTGAGGTTGACCGAAAGCTTTGCAGGCATGAATTGGCATCCAGCTTGGTTTTGGCGGGCATCTATAGCGCCTTTGCAGGGAACAGATAGTGGGTTTCCGGTGTTCCAGAGACTAGCTGATGGCCAACACAAGGATTTGCCAGTGAATTTCCTCGAGGCCGTGCCGGCGATACGCCGCATTGAAACCAACCGTGACGCGCTGTTTGCCATCGACGTCGTCGGCGATGTTTCGCCGGCGGATGCGGAAAACCTGTTCGGCCTGCTGGAAGCTGCCTATGCCCTGCACCCGAGGATCGACGTGCTGGTGCGGCTGACTGACGAGGAGAGCGTCGACTGGGCCAACATCTCGCAAGAGACGCTGCAGCAAGGTGTGGCCGACGCGCTGGAGCACGTCGTCCGTTGCGCAGCTATCGGCGAACCGCGCTGGGCATCGCTTGTCGGCGACTTCTTTCCGAAGGTTCTGCCGTTCGAATTCCGGCATTTCACCAGTGACGACGAAGCCGCGGCCTGGCAATGGCTCGATGCGAGGCCGGCAGAATAAGCGGACTGGAGCAATTCCAGGAAAGGTGTGACGGCTTTCCGTTCGGAATTGCGCCAAGACAACGAGCTAGAGGGGTTTGCCGTTTTCTGAACCGGTGAACCGCTCTATCGCACGATCGTCAGCCGCTCGGCCGCACGCGTGATGGCCGTGTAGAGCCAGCGTTGCCGGGTCTCCTTGAAGGCCCAGCTCTCGTCGAACAGCACGACGTCATTCCACTGCGAGCCCTGCGCCTTGTGCGCGGTCAGCGCATAGCCGTAGTCGAAATCGTCGAATCGCTTCTTCTGCTGCCATGGAATCTCGGCATCCGGATCCTCGAACGCCGCCTTCAGCAGCTTGATCTTGGCAACGCCGCGGTCGGGATCGTCCTCCTCCGGCGAGACCAGCAGGTTGATGCCGGGCTTCACCGTCTCGCGCGACGAGGTCATCACTTTCCACAGCGATCCGTTGAGCAGCCCCTTGGCCGGATCGTTGCGCAGGCAGACCAGCTTGTCGCCGGCCTGCGGATAATCGGCGGAAAAGCCCTTCAGCTCGCGCAGGCGCTGGTTGTAGCGCCGCCGCGTGCGGTTGGTGCCGACCAGCACCTGATCGGCTTTCATCACCAGATCCTGCGTGACCCCTTCCCTGCCGATCACCTGCGCCGTGCCGTAGTCGCCGTGCATGAACTCGCGGCCTTCTCGCACGTCGAGCGCCAGCCGGATGATAGGGTTGTCGCGTGCCTGGCGATGGATCTCGGTGAGCAGCACATCCGGCTCATGCTCGGTGAAGAAGCCGCCGCCGGAGATCGGCGGCAGCTGGGCCGGATCGCCGAGCACCAGGATCGGCGTGCCGAAGCTCTGCAGGTCGCGGCCGAGTTGCTCGTCGACCATCGAACACTCGTCGATGACGACCAGCTTGGCGCGCGCGATCGGACTTTGCCGGTTGAGTGAAAAGGTCGGCGACATCGACGTCTTGCCCGTCACCTGGTCCTCGACCGATTCCTCGCCCTTCGGCCTGTAGATCAGCGAATGGATGGTGCGGGCGTTGGTCGCTCCTTTGGAGCGCAGCATCTGGGCAGCCTTGCCGGTGAAGGCCGCGAATTGCACCTGCCCGTCGACGTGCTCGGCGAAATAGCGCGCAAGCGTCGTCTTGCCGGTGCCGGCATAGCCGAACAGGCGGAAGATCTGCGGCCGCCCGTCCTTCAGCCAGCGGCCGACCGCCTTCAAAGCCTCGTCCTGTTGGGGAGAGAATTCCATCAGTTCGACAGACCGGATTCGCGAGCGAAACACAAGGTTGGCGTGCCATCACCGGCGTCGTCGGCGACGGTCTCATTCATTATCAGCTCGGCACCCTATCAGGCGCAAACAAGAACGTAAAGGGAACGAAGTTTGAGTCCGGGCTACCGGTGGGCTCCGGGATCATTCTCCAGCAGGATCGGCTTGCCGTGCGGCGTGGCGTGGGCGGCACGCTCCCAGGCGGCCGCGAGCGCATCGATCTCGTGCTTGCCGGCGACGCCCTTGGTCGCCAGCAATTTTTCCAGCGCCGACAGCCAGTGCTCGTAATAGTCGTGGCCGTCGCTCGCGGCGTCCGGCTTCTTCACTTCGGCGGACAAGGCGTCCGCCCATTCGTTCCACGAAAACAGGCCCTTGTCGTGCAGCGCGACCGTGATGGCGAAAGCCTCCGCCTGCCACGGTTCGGCGAAAACCGGATCGTCGAAGCCGCCCGGCAGTTCGGTCTCATGCCGGCTCAAGGTAGCTCTCCCAGGCATCGATCGAGACCTCAAGCGTCGGGTCGGCGCCCTCGCCCCAGATCTCGGCGCCGTCGAAAACCACGGTATAGACCCATTGCGGGTTCTCGCCCTTGCCATGCGCGTTGCTGTCCGGGAACACGAAGCCGTCGCGAACGGCCTCGATCCTTCCGTTCTTGCCGCGCGCGTAGCGCGGCAGGCGCGTATGGCCGGTGGGACTGAAATTCTTCGTCCGCACGCGGTCGCCCGCCTGGAAGCGTGCCGGCGCAGCCACGGGACGATCGCATGGCCCGCCCTTGGCGAGCACGGCAGGCACATCGGCAGCCTTCAGCACGCGTTTGGGTGTCGCCGCCGGATCGACAGCCTTGCCGGCGGCAAGGTCGCGTTCCGTCACGAAGCCATGGCGCTTCAGGAGTACCTCAAGCGCCTGGATCCAGATCTGGTAATAGCTCGACGAATAATAATCGGCGGGATGCAGCGACTCTCGCGCATGCCGGCTCTCGTCGATGTTCCAGGCACCCATGGCGCCGGCAGTGAGCGTGACGCCAAGCGCCCGCCGCTCCCAGGCAGCATGGAAGTAAGGCTCGTCCGTCTCGGGCGCGACCGGCCCGAACCCCATCTGCCCGCCGAGATCTTGCGGCCCGTTCATGCCGGCTCCCTCGCCAGCGCAGTGCCGATCATCGAATCGCGGCTGACCAGGCCGGCGAGTTGCTCCTCGCTCCAGCCCTCGGTGCCTTTCGGCCGCATCGGCACCACAAGGTAGCGAAGCTCGGCCGTCGAATCCCAGACGCGGATTTTCCTACCCGCGGGCAAGGTTAGCCCGAATTCTTCCAGCACGCCGCGCGGATCGATAACAGCCCGCGAACGATAGGGCGGCGCCTTGTACCAGACCGGCGGCAGGCCGAGCACGGACCACGGATAGCAGGAGCAGAGCGTGCAGACGACGAGGTTGTGCGTCTCCTGCGTGTTGAACACCGCCTGCATGTGCTCGCCCTGACGCCCGGTATAGCCGAGCGAGGCAATTGCCGCCGTCGCGTCGCGCTTCAGCCATTCGGCATAGGCCGGATCGTTCCAGGCCTTCGCCACCACCCTGGCGCCGTTGCGTGGGCCGATTTTCGTTTCGTAGGTTTCGACGATGACGTCGATGGCCGCCGGATCGATCAGGCCCTTCTCGGTAAGGATCGTTTCCAATGCGCGCACGCGCGCCGCAAACGGATCGAGCTCGTTGTCGTGGTCGTGATCATGGGACATGGCGCAAGGTTACGATCGTGCGCACGCCCCCGCAAGCTCGGCAACTTGGGCCAGAGCCGGGCCGCCTATTCGGCGGCCAACTTTCTCGGTTCGGCCTTTTCTCCGGGGTCAAAGAGCGAGGGCTGCTCGACCGGCTCGACCGCATGCCACTCCGGCCGGCTCTTCTTCGAGGAGAAGCTGAGTAGCCAGCCGGAGAACTGCTCGAAATAGACATAGATGACCGGCGTGACGAACAGGGTCAGCGCCTGGGATGCGAGCAGGCCGCCGACCACGGCAACGCCGAGCGGCTGGCGCAGCTCGGCGCTGGCGCCGGTGCCGAGCGCGATCGGGAACGTGCCCATCAAGGCCGCCAGCGTCGTCATCATGATCGGCCGGAAACGCATCAGGCAGGCCTTGTGGATGGAGTCCAGCGCAGACATGCCCTCGCGCCTCAACTCCAGCGCCACGTCGATCATCATGATGCCGTTTTTCTTGACGATGCCGATCAGCATCAGGATGCCGATCACGGCTATGACCGACAGGTCCATGCCGAAGAGCCGCAATGCAACCACCGCGCCCAGTACCGCCGATGGCAGGCCCGTCAGAATGGTCAGCGGATGAATGAAGCTCTCGTAGAGCATGCCGAGCACGATGTAGATCGTGAGGATCGCGCCCCCGATCAGCAGCCCTTGGTTGGCAAGCGAATCCTGGAACGTCTTGGCCGTGCCGGCGAAGGTGGTGCCGATCGCCTGCGGCATGCCGATCTGGTCCTTGAGCTGGTTGATGCGGGTCACCGTGTCCCCGAGCGAGACACCCTGCGGCAGGTTGTAGGAGATCGTCACCGCCGGCAACTGGCCAAGCTGGTTGACCGTCAAGGCGCCGGCCGTACGATCGACCCGGGCGAAGGCACCGAGAGGAACGAGGCTGCCGCTCGCCGTTCTCACCTGAATGGCCAGCATGCGCTCCGGCGACCACTCGATCTTCGGATCGAGCTCGGTGATGACTTCGTAACTGTCGGCCGAGCCGAAAATGGTTGAGACCTGATCGGTGCCGAAGCCGCCATAGAGGGCGGAGCGCAGCGTGTCCGTGTCGATACCGAGCTGAGCGGCCTTGTCGCGATCGACGACCAGCGACGCCTGCAGCGCGTTGTTCTGCAAATCACTTGTGACGTCGGTGAAGAATTTATGATCGGCGGCCATGGCGTCGTTCAATTTCTGCGCCCAGGCGTCCGTCGCGCCGTTATCGAGGCCTTGGACGACCAACTGATAGGCGCTGGCCGAGGACCGCGAGCCGAGCCTGAGGTTCTGCACCGGTTGCATATAGGTTTCGATGCCGGCGACGCCGGACAGCTGCCGCCTCAAATCGGAAAGCACCTTCTCTATGTCGGGACGCTTGTCCTTGTCCTTCAGTTGCACGAACAACTGTCCCTGATTGAGCGCATTATTGCCGCTGCCCACCGACCAGGCGACGTGATCGACGTAAGGCGAATGCGAGAAGACGTCGGCGACCTGGCTCTGCAGCTTCGTCATCGCGTCGAAGGAGATGTCCTGGCGGGCGATGGTGGTTACCGAGATCTGGCCTATGTCTTCTTGCGGGAAGAAGCCCTTCGGCGAAACCTGGATCAGCCAGACGGAGGCCGCCGCGGTGCCGACGAAGACCAGGAACACCAGGAAGGTGTGGCGCAGGCAGAAGCTCAGGATCCAGTCATAGCCACGCGTGATGAGATCATGTCTGTGACCGTCGGCATGCGCCTCGCGATCGGCCTTGGTCACCGACAAAAGCCGCGAGCACAGCATCGGGGTCAGGGTCAGCGACACGAACATCGACGCCAGGATGGCGACCGTTACCACGACGGCGAATTCGTTGAAGATACGGCCGATGACGCCGCCCATCAGAAGCACGGGGATGAACACCGCCACCAGCGAAATCGAAATCGATATGATGGTGAAGCCGATCTCACGCGCGCCCTTGAGCGCGGCGTCGAAAGCCGACAGCCCGTCCTCCTCCATGTGGCGGAAGATGTTTTCGAGCATGACGATCGCGTCGTCGACGACGAGGCCGACGGCCAGCGTCAGACCCATCAGAGATATGTTGTCGATCGAGAAGCCGAACAGGAACATCGCGCCCAGTGTGGCGATCAGCGAAATCGGCACGGCCACCGCCGGGATGATCGTTGCCGTGACGCGGCGCAGGAACACGAAGATCACCATCACCACCAACGCGATGGTCAGGAGCAGCGTGAACTGCACGTCGTCGACGGCCTGGCGGATCGAGGTGGATCGGTCGTTGAGCAGTTTGATGCTCGCGGCAGCCGGCATCTGGTCCTGGAAGGACGGCAGCATCGCCTTGACCTTGTCGACGACGTCGACCGTATTGGCGTCGGGCTGACGCTGCACGGCCATGATAATGGCGCGCGTGCCATCATACCAACTCGCCGTCGTCGTGGTTTCGACCGAGTCGATGACGCGCGTGACCTCGCCCAGCCGCACCGGATGGCCGTTCTTGGTGGCGATGATAATGTTTGAAAAATCGGCGGCGTTCATCAACTGAGTGTTGGCCGTGATCGTCAGCTGCTGCTTGTCGTTCTGCAGCACGCCGAGCGGGGTGTTGCTGTTGGCCGAGGCCACGGCCGTCTGCAACTGGTCGATCGAGATGCCGCGCGCGGCGAGCGCGGTCGGATCGATCTGGATGCGCACCGCATATTTTTGCTGTCCGTAGATCGAAACCTGCGCAACGCCATCGATGGTCGATAGCGAGGGCGAGATGACGTTTTCGGCGAAGGCGTCGAGATCGGTGAGTGGAACGGTGTCGCTGACCAGCGACATCAGAAGAATCGGCGCATCGGCCGGATTGACCTTGCGATAGCTTGGCGGCGCCGTCATTTGCGGCGGCAGCGATTTTTGCGTGCGCGCAATGGCTGCCTGAACGTCCGCGGCAGCCGCGTCGATGTCGCGGTTGAGCACGAACTGGATGGCGATCGAGGTCTGGCCCAGCGAGTTGGTGGTCGAAATAGAATCGATGCCGGCAATGGTTGCGAACTGCTTGATCAGCGGCGTCGCGACCGAGGTCGCCATGGTCTCCGGCGAAGCGCCGGCCAGTTGGGCCGAGACATTCACCACCGGGAACTCCGCGCTGGGCAGCGCGGCAACCGGCAGGAACTTGTAAGCGAACAGTCCGCCCAGCACGAGGGCGAACGACATCAGCAGCGTGGCGACGGGCTTTCGTATGCAGAATTCGGAAATCATGGGCGGGCCTCGCCGGCCTTGTCGGCTTGTGCGACCTTAGGCGAATTTTGATCGCCACTGTTGCTCGCTGTCTTGCCTTCGTGCACCGTCGCGCCGTCCTTTAGCCTTGTCTGGCCTTCGACCACCACTTTCTCGCCGCCCTTGAGGCCTTGGCTGATGGCGCTGTTATCGCCCTCCGTCAGCGCCACCTGCACCGGCCGCATCTCGACCGTGTTGTCCGGCTTGACCACATAGACGAAGGGACCTTTCTGGCTCGGCTGCACCGCGACCGTCGGAACCGAGGTCATTTGCGGCATCGTGCCGGCATCAAGGATGACGTTCACATACTGCCCCGGCCAAAGCGAAAGATCGGAGTTCGGTATGCTCGCCCGCGTGGCGATGGTGCCGGAGGCGGTGTCGACGCTGGAATCGACGAAATCGAGCGTGCCCTTGCCGATCGGCGTCGGATCGCCGTCCTTGGTCAGCGTCACGTCGCCTTGCTGTGGGCTCGCCAACGCTTTGTGCAATAAAGCAAGGTTGCTTTCCGGCAGAGTGAAATTCACCTGCAGCGGGTCCATCTGTGTGATGGTCACAAGCGGCGTCGTGGTGCTTGAGCCGTTGCTGGTGGTGGCGAGATCCCCGACCGAGACGTTGACCGCTCCCAGCCTGCCTGAGATGGGCGCGCTGATGGTCGCGTAGCTTAACTGGACCGTATCCGCGTCGATCGTCGCCTTGTCGGCATCGATGGTGGCGGCCGCGGCCTTCTGCGCCGCCAGTGCCTGGTCGTAAGTCTGCTGCGTGCCAGCCTGCTTGGCGACAAGGTCCTTGGCGCGCTGAAGATCCGCCGTGGCGCTCACCAGCAGGGCCTGGTCCTTGACGAGCGTCGCCTGATCCTTGGCAAGCTGCGCCTTCAGTGCGCGGTCATCGAGCGAGAAGAGAAGGTCGCCGGCCTTGACCATTTGCCCGTCTTTCACCGCGATCGACACGATCTGGCTGGAGACACGGGCATTCACGCTGACCACCGACGGTGAGGAGACGAAGCCGATGGCGTAGCGACGGATCGGAAAATCGGCGGTCGTCGCAGTTGCCGAAACGATCGAGGCGGAACGCGCACCGCCAGCGCCGCCCTTCTGGCTGCCCGATGCCTTGGTCGTGTCGGCGCCGGCTGTGTCGGCCTGCTGGCCGGAGATCAGCTGCTGCACCCTGCCCATCGTGGCGGGCGACAGATAAAGGCCGACACCTGCAAGGCAGGCCAGAGCAACGACTGTAAAGGCGATTTTTCCGCGCATCGACAACTGGCCCTCTATCCGACACGCCGAAACCGGTGGTCTATTCTCAGCTTCATTTCACGGCCGTTGCCGCGAATTTCGCCGAATAGATAGGACAAGGCTTTGGCGGAAAAGGGCCAAAACGCGGGATTACGAAGATTTAATATGCACTGCACAATTGTTGTGCAGCCGGCTAACGTGCCGTGGCGATCCCTTAACGCAGCATCGGCCAGAGCGTCGCTGCGAGCAGCAGACCCATTCCTATGTTGAACCATTTCAGCCGCATGGGATCCGAAAGGAAGCCGCGCAGCGCGGTGCCGAACCCGGCCCACACCGAAACGCTGGGCAGGTTGACGATGGTGAAGGCGATTGAAATCAGCGCCACCGAGACGAACGGATGATCCGGATTGGTGTAGACGGCCATGGCAGTGATCGCCATCACCCACGCCTTCGGGTTGACCCATTGGAACGCGGCGGCATCGATGAAGCGCATCGGCCGCGCCTTCGCCCCGTCCTTGCCACCCATCGAGCGCGACATGCCGATCTTCCAGGCAAGGTAGAGCAAATAGGCGGCGCCGGCGATTTTCAGCGCCATATGCAGCACCGGAAACGCTGTCAGCACCGCGCCGAGTCCGAAGCCGACGGCCAGCAGCAGAACCAGAAAACCGATGCTGATGCCCAGCATATGCGGAACCGTTTTGACTATGCGGAAATTGACGCCGGAGGCCAGCAGCATGAGATTGTTCGGCCCCGGCGTGATCGACGTCACGAAGGCATAGACCAGGAGTGCAAGGAACGCGTTGACGGACATCATATCCTCCCCGGATAGGTCAGCTATATTGTCCTTTTTCGGCAGGCGCGCAAAAGCCACGGACGGGCGACTGCCGGACCAGCGAGGAGAATTTGAAGCAGCCGGAGCGGTGGGTGGCGCGCCTACATCCCCTGCGGGCCGCGGTTCATGGCTGCGACACCGGTGCGGCAGATCTCGACCAGGCCGAGCGGCTTCATGATGGCAATGAACTGGTCGAGCTTGGAACCCTTGCCGGTGATCTCGAAGATGAAATGCTCGGTGTTGGCGTCGATGACCGACGCGCGGAAGGCATCGGCCAGCCGCAGCGCCTCGACGCGGGCGTCGCCGGTGCCAGCGACCTTGACGAGGGCAAGCTCGCGCTCCAGCGGCCGCTCCTGGCCGAGCTCGTGCGAGCGCACGGTGAGATCGACCACGCGGTGCACCGGCACGATCCGCTCGAGCTGGTGTTTGATTTGCTCCAGCACATGCGGCGTGCCGCGCGTCACGATGGTGATGCGCGACAAATGCTTCTCGTGCTCGGTCTCGGACACCGTGAGGCTTTCGATGTTGTAACCGCGCCCCGAGAACAAGCCGATGACGCGGGCAAGCACGCCCGGTTCGTTGTCGACCAGCACGGAAAGCGTGTGCGTTTCCGGCTTTTCGGTTTCCTTGGCGATGAAGTAGGCGGAGCCGGTCGGCTGGAGCTGTGCGTTCATGACGTGAATCTCGATTTCAAACTTTGGCGCTAATTATCTGTTTCCACACGGCTTCCCGCCGCAGACGCTGCCTGCCGCTACACCAGTTCCCTGCCCTTGGCATCGATGGCATTGGCCACCGCCTCGTCGGTCGCCTCGTCAGGCAGGAGCATCTCGTTGTGCGCCTTGCCGGACGGAATCATCGGGAAGCAGTTGGCGAGAGTCGCCACGCGGCAGTCGAATAGCACCGGCTTCTTCACCGAAATCATCTCGCGGATCGCGTCATCCAACTCGTCCGGCTTGTCGCAGCGTATGCCATGGCCGCCATAGGCGTCCGCCAGCTTGACGAAATCCGGCATCGCCTCGGTGTAGGAATGCGACAGCCGGTTGCCGTGCAGCAGCTGCTGCCACTGGCGCACCATGCCCATATACTGGTTGTTGAGGATGAAGATCTTGATCGGCGCGTCGTACTGCACGGCCGAGCTCATCTCCTGCATCGTCATCTGCACCGAAGCGTCGCCGGCGATGTCGATGACCAGCGCATTCGGATGTGCGATCTGCACGCCGAGCGCCGCCGGCAGGCCATATCCCATCGTGCCCAGGCCGCCCGAGGTCATCCAGCGGTTGGGCTTGTCGAAGTGATAGTGCTGCGCCGCCCACATCTGGTGCTGGCCGACTTCGGTGGTGATGTAGGTGTCCATATCCTTGGTCAGTGCATAGAGCCGCTGGATCGCATATTGCGGCATGATCACGTCGTTGTTCATCCTATAGGCGAGCGAGTCCCGCGCGCACCATTTCGCGATCTGCTCCCACCATGGATAGAGCGCCTTCTTGTCGGCCTTGGCGGTCGCCCGCCACAGCCGCACCAGATCCTCCAGCACGCGGCCGACATCGCCCAGGATCGGCACGTCGGCATGGACATTCTTGTTGATCGAGGACGGATCGATGTCGATATGGATCTTCTTCGAGTTCGGCGAGAACGCGGTCAGCCGGCCGGTGATGCGGTCGTCGAAGCGCGCGCCGATGCAGATCATCACGTCGCAATCATGCATGGCCATGTTGGCTTCGTAGGTGCCATGCATGCCGAGCATGCCGATCCAGTTCTTGCCCGAAGCCGGATAGGCACCGAGGCCCATCAGCGTCGAGGTGATCGGGAAGCCGGTGAGGTCGACCAGCTCGCGCAGCAGATGGCTGGCTTCCGGACCTGAATTGATGACGCCGCCGCCGCTGTAGATGATCGGCCTCTTCGCGCCGGCCATCAATTCGACGGCGGCCTTCACCTTCTCCAGATCGCCCTGGACCTTCGGCTGATAGCTGGTGCGCGGCGCCGTTTGCGGCGGCACGTAGATGCCCTTGGCGAACTGCACATCCTTCGGAATGTCGACCACGACCGGGCCCGGCCGCCCGGTGGTCGCGACATGGAAGGCTTCATGGATGGTGGCGGCGAGCTGGTTGACGTCTTTCACCAGCCAATTGTGCTTGGTGCAGGGGCGCGTGATGCCGACGGTGTCGCATTCCTGGAAGGCGTCGGAGCCGATCAGCGAAGTCGGCACCTGACCGGTGAGACAGACCAGCGGAATGGAATCCATCAGCGCGTCCTGCAGCGGCGTCACCGCATTGGTGGCCCCTGGGCCGGACGTGACCAGCAGCACGCCGGCCTTTCCGGTCGAACGCGCATAGCCTTCGGCGGCATGGCCGGCACCCTGCTCGTGCCTGACCAGAATGTGCTCGACCTCATCCTGCTGGAAGATCTCGTCATAGATCGGAAGGACCGCGCCGCCCGGATAGCCGAAGACATGCTTGACGCCGTTGTCCTTCAGCGCCTGCACCACCATTTCGGCGCCCGTCATTTCGCGCCGCTCGTTATGTCCGTTGCTCATCGGTCTGGTCCCGTACTGTTCGCCATCTGGCGATTTGCTGGTCGTTTAGTTGGGTTTTGGGCAATAAAAAAGGCCCCCGAGGGAGCCTGTGGGATGCGCATGGGAGGTTTTCGCCCGGCGGTTACACCGCCTTGCCCACGCGCCAGCCTACGAGAATGAGTGCTGTTTTCATGGGCGCGGACAATAAGGTCGGTTCCGCGCCGCTGTCAACGGGCAATCTGTCGGTCCCATTGTTCAGCGGCGCGGATTGTTCAGGCCGCCAGCACCACACCCCTTGCCTGGTTGCCGCCAACGCATTTTGCCGGGTATGTCGAGACGCATGATGTTGCCGAGAAAACGTCTCTAGTCTTCGGCGGCGCACTATTGTAGGCAACTGTGCCGGGTGGGGCGGCGCCGGTGATCACGTCGCGCTTTGGGCCGCGAACTTTTTCACCACCCGCTCCAGCAGCGGCACGTAGTCGCGAAAGGCGCGCGTCTTCATGTTGGCGACCTTGCCACCCTCGTCCCAGATGCGCACACGCACGGCTTCCTGATGGAATGGATTGCTGCGGAACTCCGCCACCTCCTCCGCGCTCATCGGCCCGCCCTGCAGCGACAGCGTATGGACCGAGGCCGGCGACAGCTTGCCGAAATAGCTCGGATCGGTGGCGCAGAGATAACGCTTGGCCGCAACATGCAGCCTGACGCATTCGACGATGACCGGTGGAAAGAACGGCGCCAGCACCTCGCCACCCGCCTCGTCGTGGTGCTTGTCCTCGACGTCGTCGGGCGAATAGGTGCCGAACTCGCTGGTGTAGTGGCCGATGTCGTGCAGCAGCGCCGCAGCCACAAGCTCCTCCGGCGCGCCATCCTGCTCGGCTAGCCACGCGCCCTGCAGCATATGCTCGGACATGGTGACCGGCTCGCCGAGATAGGATTCCGCGCCGCGACGCTCGAAAATGTCGGCGATGAACTCGACGATGTTGCCTGTGTTCAGTTCATTCGATTTCATTCGGCCGCCTCTCTGACATCGTGTTCGATTGCCGCCAGCGTGGACAGCAGGCCGTCCTTGTCGGCGTAGCAGCCCTGCAGCCAGCGCGTGCCGCTGCCGGAAAAGGCCTTGCGCGCATGCATGACGCGCGTGTTGTCGACGATGAACGACTGGCCCGCCTCGAGCTTGAAGGTCACCTCGAAGGCCGGATCCTCGATCAGTTCGGCGAACCGGCGATAGGTGGCGTAATATGCGTTCATTTCGGCGAACGGCACGTCGATGGTCGGCGCCAGCGAGCGGTTGTTGAAGCGCACGCAGATGAGCTCGCCATCCGGTCCGAGCTCGATCATCGGGCGCTTGGACTGCAGCCGCACGCCCGATGAGCCGGCATATTCGAAGCGCGCCGGATAGGAGGAAAGCAACCGGAAGCCGTTCGAATTCTCCGCCTGCAGCGCGGCCGCCACCGCGAATCCGTCGACGACGCTGGATTCGCCGCCTTCCACCGTATTCTCGATGCAGGCCAGGATCTGCAGCGTCGGCACCGGGTCGCGGTAGGGATTGTCGGTATGCGCCTGCAGGCCAAGGTTGGTGTAGGCAAGATTGTTCGGATTGACCTCGGCGCGCACCTCGAACCAGCGCCCGTAATTGGTCTCCCTGATATATCCGAAGAGATCGGCCACACTGCACAATGCCCCGGATTCGGCCGGCAGACCGTCCATGACGGCAAAGCCAAAGCTCCGTACCGCCGTCAGCCATTGCCGCAGAACATTCCTGTCGTGCCGCGCCTCACTATAGGCCGCGCGCGGCACCGAACTCTGCATCGTGGCCTTGGTCCACCGCCGAATGTCCCTGCCGGTCCAGCCGGGCTGCCGATTTTCTTCGCGGTCGTAAGTATGGGCGCGAAGCCAGCTTGCGGGAAAGCTGACGGTCTTGTCTTCAGGCACGAACGTGACCACCAGCGCCTCGCCCTTGATCGAGGCCTCTCCGATCCGTGTCTCGGCCGGAATGTCCAGGATGGTGATCAGCCGCTGGCCGTTGCCGGCGCTGCGCGTCCTGTCGTCCAGTGCGTTGTCGCGCAGCCACATGGCATGGAATCGGCTGCGTGTTCCGTCGTCCCAGCCAAGCGCGATCGTCCGTCCTTCGTCGACAAGGGTTGCTCTCGTCAGCACGTTTCTGAAACTCCCGTCTTCGGGCCGTCGCCGCGGTACCGATTGCATGCTGTCTTTGCCGAAGGCATAAATCAAGTTATTGTTTTTCAGCCGATGCTGCCAAAAACCTAATGACTGGAAAAGCTGCCGATCCCATGCCTCCGCTCGACTGGCTACGCAGTTTCGAAGCGGCTGCGCGCCTGTCGAATTTCACCGCCGCTGCCGCCGAGCTCGGGCTCACGCAAGCCGCCGTCAGCCAGCACATCCGCTTTCTGGAAGAGCGTCTCAAGACGCGACTGTTCGCGCGGCTGGCACGCGGCGTGGCGTTGTCGCCGCAGGGCGCCGCCTATCTTCCCCACATCCAGTCGGCGTTCGCGATCATCGGCAGCAGCACGAACGAGTTGTTCGAGCCACGCGTTTTGCAGACCGTCACCCTTCGCGTTCCGATTTCTTTCGCGCTGCTGGTGCTGGTCCCGGCTCTTCCTGATCTCGCAAAGGCGCTGCCGTGGATCAGGCTCGATCTGGTGACCATCCATCGGCCGACGGACTACGACGAGGCGGGCTCGACGCTCGACATCCGCTTCGGCAACGGTTCGTTTTCCGGGCGCGACGCCGACCGGCTGACGGTCGAGCGGCTCGTTCCGGTCGCGGCGCCGACCTTGGCCGGAAATGCCGAATGGACATCCCTGCCGCTGCTTTTGGTGGCGGGTGCGCGCGAGATGTGGGCGGAATGGTTCGCAGCCTCCGGCCTTGCCGGACACTCCCAACGCTCGCATCGCTTCGACAGTTTTGTCGCCGCGATGGAGGCGGCGAAGTCCGGCGCCGGAGCGCTGCTGGGCTCGCGGCCGCTCATCGACGCCGCGCTTAAGGACAATCTCCTTGTCAGGCTTTCCGATTTCGAGCTCTCGAGCCCATCGGGTCACTTCCTGACATGGCCATCGTCATCGCGGCTGTCCGGCGCCGAACAGGATTTTCGCCGCTGGCTTTTGTCGCGTCTCGCCAGCATTTCAGGATAGCGCTCGGGCCGGCTCCCCTATCCGCTTCCAATAGATGAGCGTGCCGGTGAGCCCACCATGGGGTTTCAACGCATAGTCCGGAATCTCGCCGGTCAGCGAGAAGCCGAGTTTTTCGTAAAGGCCGCCGGCCCCCTGTTCGCTTGCTGTGTCCAACACCAGCAGGGTGCGCCCTTTCTTGACCGCCAGTTCCTCAGCGGCCCGCATCAGGCCGCTGGCAATACCTTTGCCGCGATAGTCGAGGCGGGTCATCAGCTTGGCAATCTCGGCGCGGTGCGGTTGGTTGGGCGGGCAGTCGAGAAGCAGTGTGACGGTGCCGGCAAGCGTCTTGCCATCCCATGCGCCCAGCACTGCCCGTTCCCCGCGCGCCGCGGCAGCGAGCGATTTGCGCCAGAACTCGTGGGCTGCATCGGGGGACAAGGGATGCATGAAGCTCACCGATCCGCCGGCGGCGACTGTCTCGATCAGCAGGTCGGCGAGCATCCCGCTGGTTTTTGCGTCGTCGTTCAGCGCCCTGATTTCAGGCGGGTTCATGTCGGTGGTCTCCAGTGATGAGGTGTCGGGCCGCGGTCATGCGAAATGACTGCTACGTCTTCGGCGGCGCGCCCTTCGGATTTCCGCGATACGCTCGGCTTCGTCCTCGCTGAGGTGCCGCCCGCGCTCCAGGATCTCGAGCGTGTATTCCTCATAGGTGAGCCCAAGCCGCTCGGCCTTTTCCAGCCGCATCAGCATGACGGCGTGGCTCGGCGCCTTCAGGCTTTGTCGTGGGCGGTGCGCCAGGCAAGAAAGATGTAGGGGTCCCCCTTGCCCCAGGGCGGACCTTCGTAGTCGTCGAGAGGCGGCCCGCCATTGTGGGACCGTTCAGGCCGGCGTGCCATGCGATCAGCCCCGGACCAGCGCCACCAGATACTCGGCGGCTTCCGGTCCCGGAGCGTGGAAGGTGCAGTCCGACGGGGCTCCGAGCGCCAGGCAGTCGCCCGGCTCCAGCCTGTGCACGACATTGCCTTCGGTGAAGTCCAGGCGGCCGCCGATCAGCCAGATCTGCTGCTTGATGAAGGCATAGGACGCTGCCGGGAATTCGACCTTGGCGCCTGCCGGCAGGCTGACCCGGATCAGTTCGAGCGGCATTTGCGTTGCCGGCGACAGATGCCGTCGCACATAGCCGGTCGCCGGATCCTGCCAGACCGGCTGCTCGTCCTTGCGGGACACACTGCCGCCCTGCATTTCGGCGCGGGCAATCAGCGTGGAGAGCGTCATGCCGAAAGCCGACGCGATGCGCACGAGGAGCGCCGCGGTCGGACTTGTCATGCCGCGCTCCATGGCGCTCAGCATCGCCTTGGAAACGTCGGAACGCTCGGCCAACTCGGCCAGCGACCATCCCCGCAAATCACGCTCGGAGCGTATCCGCCTGCCGATCGTGGACGTGATGTCGTTCGATATATCAGTCATTCATCCAATATATCGAAATTCCGGGATGAAGGAAGAGGCTGGTCGATCGCATTTTCGCGAGTGGTTTAACGGGCCCTACACCATCCGACCTCACGCGGCTTTAACCCCGATTGGGATAGCTTTGACCCCGAGGCGAATGGGACAGGTAACCGATGTTTGTTGAACGCGAAGCCTCCATTGGGGAGCCGACCTCGCAGGAGCGCCGCGACGCCCAGCAGAGCGACAAGCGCATCCTGGGCAACGTCGTGCAATGCGACGGTGCGCGCGCTACCATCAGCGCCTATGCCGAAGATGCCGAAGGCACGGTCACCGGCCTGTGGACCGTCGGCAAGATGATTTCCATCAACCTTGGCGCGACGCGAACCGTTGGCCTTGTCTATGCGATCGGCAAGTCTGACCGCGCCTGGAGCAATGAGGGCCAGAACGCAATCGAGGTCAGCATCGAACTGATCGGCGAGGTGCGCGACGGAGCCGAGCCCAGCGCCAAACCGGTCTTCGACCGCGGAATCACCACCTATCCGCATATCGGCGCGGTTGCCCACCGTATCCGCAGCCGCGACCTGCAGGCCGTCTACGATCTCGCCGGCCGCCATTCGATCACCATCGGCACGCTGTCCCAGGACGAGGCGATCGACGCCAACATCGCTGTCGACGACACGCTGGCGCGCCATTTCGCCATTGTCGGCACGACCGGCGTCGGCAAATCCACGGCTGTCTCGCTGCTGTTGCGCAAATCGATCGAGGCGCGGCCCGATTTGCGCGTGCTGATCCTCGACCC
This sequence comes from Mesorhizobium sp. M1A.F.Ca.IN.022.07.1.1, assembly GCF_003997575.1. Taxonomy (NCBI): domain Bacteria; kingdom Pseudomonadati; phylum Pseudomonadota; class Alphaproteobacteria; order Hyphomicrobiales; family Phyllobacteriaceae; genus Mesorhizobium; species Mesorhizobium sp. M1A.F.Ca.IN.022.07.1.1. The sequence goes on along the minus strand of NZ_RZST01000022.1, from coordinate 5,743 downwards.
GCACAACGAGTTTGCCGCCTCGCTTCCGGAATACTGCGTGAAGGTTGATTCCAAGACGCTCGACCTGCCGTTCTGGATGTTCAGACTGGAAGAATTCGCCGAAGTTCTGTTTCGCGGTCGCGAGACCGTTCCGGAGGAAGTCGACGTCCTGCGCGACCTCATCCCGGCCGCCAAGAACCTCTATCGCAACCCGAGCTCCGGCTCGTATATCAGGCGCGGCAGCGATGCGCTGACGGCGGACACGCCGGTGCCTTACCGCATCGCCGATCTGCTCAAGCAGATCGACGAGCGCATGGGTCTGCTCGAAAGCAAGAACGATCGGCCGACACTGAAGTCGTTGAGGACGCGCATCGAATCGGCCGCTTCCGACCCGCGCTACCGTTTCATGTTTAATTCGCGGCTGATCGAGGACACCATCCACGAGACGATCGGCAACATCTTCCGCGTACCGAACCATGGACGTCCGGTGACCTGCTTCGAGATGGCGGGCATGCCGTCCGAAGTCGTCAATTCGGTCTGCTCGGTGCTGGCGCGCCTCGCCTTCGACCTTGCGCTCTGGAGCGAGGGCCGGCTGCGGCTGCTCCTGCTTTGCGAGGAAGCGCACCGCTACATGCCTGCCGATCCGCGCCTCGGCTTCGCGCCGACCAGGCACGCTTTGTCGCGCATCGCCAAGGAAGGCCGCAAATATGGCTGCTATCTCGGCGTTGTGACCCAGCGTCCAGGCGAGCTCGATCCGACCATCCTGTCGCAATGCTCGACCTTCTTCGCCATGCGGCTCGCCAACGAGCAGGATCAGGCCATCATCCGCTCGGCGATCGCCGATTCCTCGGCCTCGACGTTGGCGTTCCTGTCCTCCATGGGCCAGCGCGAAGCCATTGCCTTCGGCGAAGGCGTGGCGACGACCATGCGGCTCAAATTCGAGAAACTGTCCCAGGAATTCATTCCCGGCACAGCGAAGCGGGAGCAGGCCTTGCCCGCGGATTCCGGCGACGATGTCGATCTCGCCGGAATTGTCGAGCGTCTGCGCAACGTGCCGAAACCGCAGCAGTCGATAGCGTTCGCCGAAGCCGTCGATACCGGGCGCCAGGCTGGCGACCCCGACTACCGCAAGCCATCGGCGCCGCGCGTGCAACCGGACGACGATTTCGACATGCGTTACGGCCTGAGGCCCTCGACCTTCGGCATGCGCCAGCAGAACGATTGATCGTTCTGCATCTTCGCGCCGACTGAGTCCCGGGCTGAGTCGACTGAAGTCGCTTTCGAGAACCGGAGCGGACATATAGTCCGTGAGCACGCGCATGACCCCGAAAATCGAGAACGCTTTTCGGAAAGGATCATAACAGACGCGCGGCGCGGTAGAAGCGCAGAACGCGGCTCTAGGCGGCCAGCGTCAAGAATTGATCATGGAATTTCAGGCGCAGACGCGGTTGCGGCCCTGCTTCTTCGCCTCGTAGAGCTGCCGGTCGGCGCGGCGATAGAAGTCCTCGGCACTCTCCTTGCGGTCCCAGACGGCGAGGCCGACGCTGGTGGTGACCTTCAGCCGCACATTGCCCGACATGATCGACAGGTTGGCGATCGCCTTGCGGATGCGCTCGGCGAACCGCGCGAGCAGTTCCGCATCCATGTTGGGCGTGACCACGGCGAACTCCTCGCCGCCCAGCCTCGCCACCACATCGTGATAGCGGGTCATGCCGCGTACGCACTGCGCGACGGACCGCAGAACCTCGTCGCCGACATCGTGGCCATGCGTGTCGTTGACCTGCTTGAAATGATCGAGATCGAGGATCATCAGGCCCACCGGCTTATCGATGCGGCCGAACTCGTCGAGATATTCCCGCAGCGCGTCATCGAAGTAGCGGCGGTTCTGCATTCCGGTCAGGCCGTCGGTGAGCGCTGCGTGCTCGAGCGTTTGCGAACGGGCGCTCAGCGACACCGTCATGGCGCGCAACTTGCCCTCTTCCCTCACCTGGCCGCGGATCAGCGGGTAGATGAAGAAGGTTCCAAAGAACAAGGCAGCAGCCAGCAGCGCACCGGTCACGAACAGCAATTTGTTGAGATAGGCGATTCTGTCGAGACGCGATGCGGTGTCGAGAGCGGTCGCGATATCCTGCAATTGGCCATAGGCGTGAAAGGTCACCAGGCCGGCGGCCAGGATCACGAAGATAAAGACGAAAAACGCCGATTCCGCCTTGTGAAAACGCATAACGCCCCGCGGTACTGCGACCGTCGCCGTTATGGCATGCCAGGCCTTACGGACGGTTAACCCGGACAACCGTGACGGGAAGCTGCGCTCTCAATTCCAAGCCCTGATCAAATCGCATTCTATCAGTCCTCGATTGACCATTTCTCGCCCGGGCGTAACCTTTGCCACTCCGGCCCCAGTTGGTGTTTGAACCAGGTCGTCTGCCGCTTGGCATATTGGCGCGTCGCGATCTTGGCTCGCTCAATCGCTTGGGGAAAGCCCATGTGTCCGGCCATCGCGGCCTGCAGCTCGCCCACGCCGATCGCCTTCATCGCCGGCAGGTTCGGATCGAGGTCGAGTGCCATCAACTGCCTGACCTCGTCGAGCGCGCCCTTGTCGAGCATTTGATCGAAACGCGCCCCGATACGCGCCACCAGTTCGCCGCGATCCGGCTCGATCACCAGGAAGCGTGCGCTGTCGCGGTCGATGAGCGGCTGGCCGCGTGCCGCTTGCCATTCAAGGATCGACCGTCCCGACGCGTCGAGCACCTCCAGCGCCCGCACAATGCGCTGGCCATCGGTCGGCCGGAGCTGCATGGCGACAGCCGAATCCTGATGCATCAGTACACGGTGCAGCCGTTCTGCCCCTTGTTCCTTGAGTTCGTAGCGCCAGCGCTCACGCACCGAAGGCGGAATGTCGGGCATGTCCGAGATGCCTTCGGCTAAAGCTCGGAAATAGAGCCCGGTGCCGCCGACGAAGACAGCCGGCCGGCCGGAGAAAATACCTTCCGCGATCAGCCCGGTGACGTCGCGCAGCCAGGCGCCGGTCGAGTAGGCTGTCGAAGGATGCACCTGACCGTACAGATAATGCGGCACGCGCGCCGTTTCGGCCGCGCTCGGACGCGCCGTCAGCACGTCAAGAACCGAATAGCCCTGCATGGAATCGGTGTTGACGATGACGCCGCCCTTGCGCTCGGCGATGTCCAGCGCCAGCGCCGACTTGCCGCTGGCGGTCGGCCCCGCTATCAGGATGGCGTTTTTCACGCGGCCTTCGCCCGCCTGCCTGCCGGAATTTTCGATGCCTCTGATCGCCACGCTTGTGTCCAATCCCAAAGACCGCCGAGTGTCGGTCCCGCTTGCGAATATCGCCTCGCGAGCGGCAGGCGCAAGCGCCGTTCATTGGCTGGCCGAGGATGTCGCCTGCGATCTGGTTTTGCCGGAGACGCCCGACATCGGCGCATTGACGGCCAATCTGCGCGCGGCATTGGCCTCCGAGCCGGTCGACATCATCGTCCAGCCGGCTGAAGGCCGGAGGAAGAGGATCCTGCTTGCCGATATGGATTCGACCATGATCGCTCAGGAATGCATCGACGAGCTTGCCGACGAGATCGGCGTCAAGGACCGTGTCGCTGCGATCACCGCGCGGTCGATGAATGGCGAGATCGCATTCGAGCCGGCCTTGCGCGAACGCGTCGCCTTGCTGAAGGGCCTCGACACGGCGGTGGTCGACCGCATCATCGCCAACCGGCTGACGCTGGCCGCCGGCGGCCGCGCGCTGGTGCAGACCATGCGTGCCAACGGCGCCTGGACGGCGCTGGTCTCAGGCGGCTTCGACGTCTTCACCAACCGCATCGCCGCAATGCTGGGCTTCCAGGAGAACCGCGCCAACCGGCTGATCGAGGATGGCGGCAGATTCACCGGCACGGTGGCCGAGCCTATCCTCGGCCGCGCCGCCAAGGCCGAGGCGCTGCTCGACATCGCGGCAAGGCTGGGCGTGACGACGCAGGATGCCGTTGCCGTGGGCGACGGCGCCAACGACCTCGACATGATCCGCCTGGCCGGCACCGGCGTCGCGCTGCACGCCAAGCCGGCGGTGGCTGAGCAGGCAAGGATCCGCATCGACCACGGCGATCTGACCGCGCTGCTTTACCTCCAGGGCTATCGCCAGGGCGAGTTCGTGCAATGAAGCCGATCCGCACCGAGCGCCTCATCCTGCGCAATTGGGAACAGCGCGACCGCGCGCTCTTCCATCGCATCAACTCGGACGAGCGCGTGATGGAATTTTTTCCGTTCCGCCGCGACCGGGCCGCGGCGGACGCAAAGATGGACGAGCTCCGCGCCTGGATCGATGAGGATGGCTACGGTTTCGCCGCCGCCGAGATTGCCGCCACCGGCGAGTGCATCGGCTTCGTCGGCCTCCTCCAAACCGATCATGTGCCTTCCCTGCCGGCCGGCACGATCGAGATCGGCTGGCGGCTGGCACCGGAATACTGGCGCAAGGGCTATGTCACCGAGGCATCCGAAGCCTGGCTCTCCTTCGGTTTCGAAACGCTGGAGCTGGACGAAATCGTCTCCTTTGCCGTCGTGGAAAACCATCGTTCGATCGCCGTCATGAAGCGGCTCGGCATGCGCGCCGACCCGGGCGCCGATTTCGACCATCCCGCCGTGCCGGACAGCCACCCTCATCTTAAGCGGCATGCGCTGTACCGGCTGTCGCGCGACGACTGGCAGGCGCGAAAAAGGGCGGCCCGCTAGCCGCCCATTCTTGCAAATCAACCCGTTCGGGCTCTCCGGAATCAGTCCATCCGGATCGTCACGAAGCGCAACTCGCCGGATTTCGAGGCGAGCATCAGCAGCGCGTTCTTGCGGCCCTGCTCTTTCAGCGCCCCGATCCGGTCCATGACATCCTTTGGCGTGCCGACCGATTCCTGCGCGATCTCGGTGATCACCTCGCCGGGCTGGATGCCGCGTTCGGCGGCGGCCGAATCCTTGGCGACGTCGGTGATGACCACGCCCGACACATCGGCCGCGATGCCGAACTTCTGTCTGGTCTGCTCGTTGAGCTCGCCAACGGTCATGCCGAGCACCGAAGCCGTCGACACAGGAGCCGCCTTGTCGCCCTTGTCCTCGCCGGTACTGCCGTTCTCGCCGCTGGCCAGCTTCTCGCCGTCCTCGAGCCGGCCGAGCGTCACCTTCACTGTCTGCTCGACGCCCTTGCGCACGATGACGACGTCGACGGCCTTGCCGACCGGGCTTTCGGCGACGACGCGCGGCAGGTCGCGCATTTCGTGGATGTCCTTGCCGTCGAATTTGATGATGACGTCGCCGGCTTGAACCGTGCCGTTGTCGACCGGTCCGCCCTTGATGACGCCGGCCACCAGCGCGCCCTTGGCCGTCGCCATGCCGAGGCTTTCGGCGATGTCGTCCGTTACCGGCTGGATGCGCACGCCAAGCCAGCCGCGCCGCGTTTCGCCGAACTGGCGAAGCTGATCTACGACGCCCGCGGCGAGTTGCGAGGGAATGGAAAAGCCGATGCCGATCGAGCCGCCGGACGGCGAGATGATCGCCGTGTTGATGCCGATGACCTCGCCACTGCTGTTGAACAGCGGACCGCCGGAATTGCCGCGATTGATGGCGGCGTCGGTCTGGATGAAGTCGTCATAGGGGCCGGAATTGATGTCGCGGTTGCGCGCCGAGACGATGCCGACCGTGACAGTGCCGCCAAGACCGAACGGATTGCCGATCGCCATCACCCAGTCGCCGACGCGCATCTTGGTGGAAT
>NZ_RZST01000229.1:0-9588 GCF_003997575.1 Mesorhizobium sp. M1A.F.Ca.IN.022.07.1.1 | reverse complement strand
GCATGAAGATCACGTCGCCAGCGCCCTTGGCGCGCAGTTTTGGCGCCACCGCCAGGAGCTTTTCGGCGCGGCGCGACAATTCGACGGCCAGCCGGCAGGCCTCCGCCGCCGCCTTAACCAGCGCCAAGCAGACCGCCCGCTCAAAACCCTTTTCGCCAGGCCGGATGCGCTTGCCGCCAGCCTCGCCGCGAAACGCCGGACCAAAGGCCTGCGCCATCAGGAGTGGCAGCGGGCGCGGCCAGCGCAAGCCCCGCGCCAGCACCAAATCGGCGAGCCACCAGGCCAAAAGCTCGGCGTCCGGGCGCATGGCTACGACGCGGGCGGCGATTGCCGCTGCGGCGAACGGCGCCGGCCGTCGCGACCCCGCGAGATCTTCGATGTGCGTGCACAGGTCGGCGAGCGCCTCGTCGTCCCAGGCGAGCCCGAGCATCTCGGCCACTTTTGCCAGCCGATCGGCGCTAACCGGCGACGGCTGCAGCGCCAGCTGGCGCCAAGCCCCAAAAATCGCGCCGGCGGGACCGGGATCGGCACCGGCCGGGCAAAGCTGCCAGGCATCACGCAAGGCGGCCTCATCCTCTGCGCGGCCGGCGAGCCGCATCGAGGCGGCGGCGCATTTGAGCGCCAGCCGCTGGCGCCAGGCGCCTGCCCAGGCGGGCTGCGCCCGGGCCAGCGTGTCGAGCGAAGCCAGCGCGGCGCCGGCCTGGAAGGCGGCGTCGGCGTCGCTGGGCGCACCGCCGGCAGCGAACGCCCAGACCGGAACGATCGGCGGCGGGGCGGGACTGGCGGTCGCGGGATCGAGGCGAATCATGCTTTCGAGGGTAAAGCGGCCGTGCGCTTTCCACCATCTATGTCGCGCCAAAACGCACAGCCTGTCGAAGCAACAAAACGAATGATAATGTTGCCTTATCGTTCGTTTTGTTCTCTATATAAGAAATGGCCGTTTTCAGCGAGCAGAAGCCCAAAATTGTCGCCGAGCGAGGCTCCGGACCGTCCCACAGCACGGCGGCGGAAGACGATGTTTCGACCGTCCGGGCGTCGGCCGACGGCGCGCCCTCAGAGGTGCCCGCTGGCTATCAAGGTTGCGGCAAAGGTCGAAAGCGGGACGACAAGCGTCATTGGACGATCATTCAGCGGCTCGGCGCCGTAGCTCGCGTACCAGCTTGCGGCCCGCTTGCTCTTGGCGTCGATGATCATCAGCACACCGCCGACTTCCTCGGTAACGCGGATGCAGCGCAGCGCGGCTGCGAGCAGAAGCTGACCACCCAGCCCCTTGCCCGCCACCGATTTGTCGACGGCGAGCCGCGCCAGCAGAAAGCCCGGCACATCGTGTCGCGCCAGACCCTTCGTCATCGCGGCAGGAACTGCGTGATGTTCGACCGAGGCCGGAGCCAGGCTGTAGAAGCCAAGGATTTTTTCCGGTGCATCGTCGGGAACCGCACAGAACGTCTTTACCGCGTTCTGCTCGTGCCCTTGTCGCGCGAACCGCTGCAGGAAAGCGTTCATTTCCACATCGCCGCAGTCAAAGGCTTTCCGGTCGTGCGACCGTGCGATCGCCTCCTCATGCCAGGGCGGAAGGCTCACAGAGTCTTCGGAAGTGCGGCCGCCGCAGCGCGCAACTTCGCGTTCGGCTTCGGAGGATTGTCCAGAAGCTCAAGGATGCGGCCAAAATCCCGCTCCGACACCTTTATGGCGTCAGCTTCCGCGATAACGGTTTCGGCTTCGCGCAGCGCGGACTGGGTGACAAAGCTGGTGAGATCGGTATGGCGAAGCGCTGCGGCGCGCAGCAGGCGCGCCTTCACCTCCGGCTTCACCCGGATGTTCATCCGATCAGTTTCATCAAGGGCTGCCCGCGGCATCGCTTCGATTCCCAGATTGCTTGAACAGCATAGATACATCTGCCGGATTGCGATTGCAACTTCGTACGCATTGAATGCTCACAGGCCCGAGGCATCATCATGAGTCCCGACGAGGACGACCTTCCCGATTTCGTCGATATGGTTATGGAGATGGGGCGCACAGAAGAAGAGCCGGCATCCCCCTCCCCTCCCCTTCCGGCCGCCGCCAATCCGCAGCTGCCGGCGCATCTCGAGGCACTCGCCGGCCGCGCCCGCGACTATGTCGAAGCGGCAAGCTCGGCCAACACGCGGCGCGCCTATGCGTCCGACTGGAAGCATTTTTCCAGCTGGTGCCGCCGGCAAGGCGTCGAGATGCTTCCGCCCGATCCGCAGGTGGTCGGGCTCTACATCACGGCTCAAGCGTCAGGCACGGCGACCGGCGACAAGAAGCCGAGCTCGGTAGCGACCATCGAGCGCCGGCTCGCCTCGCTTACCTGGAACTATGCCCAGCGCGGCCAGGCGCTCGATAGGAAAGACCGGCATATCGCGACGGTGATGGCTGGCATCCGCAACAAGCACGCCGCGCCGCCCCGGCAGAAGGAGGCGGTGTTGCCCGAAGATCTGATCGCCATGCTGGAAACACTCGACCGCGGAAGCTTGCGCGGCTTGCGCGACCGCGCCATGCTGCTGATCGGCTTTGCCGGTGGCCTGCGCCGCTCCGAGATCGTTGGCCTGGATTGCGGCCGCGACCAGACGGAGGACGGCCGCGGCTGGGTCGAAATTCTGGACAAGGGCCTGCTGGTGACGTTGCGGGGCAAGACCGGCTGGCGCGAGATCGAGATCGGGCGTGGCTCGGCCGACGCGACCTGCCCGATCGTGGCGTTGGAAACCTGGCTCAAGCTCGCCCGCATCGGGCACGGGCCGCTGTTTCGCCGCGTTACCGGCCAGGGCAAGGCGGTCGGCGCCGAGCGGCTCAACGACCAGGAGATCGCTCGCCTCGTCAAGCGGACCGCGCTAGCCGCGGGCGTGCGCGGCGATCTGCCTGAAGGTCAGCGGGAAAACCTGTTTGCCGGACACTCGTTACGGTCTGGCCTCGCCTCCTCGGCCGAGGTCGACGAGCGCTATGTGCAGAAGCATCTCGGCCATAGCAGCGCCGAGATGACCCGCAAGTACCAGCGCCGGCGCGATCGGTTCCGGGTCAATCTCACCAAGGCGAGCGGACTCTAGCGCCCCGCATTAGTGCGTTTTTCCTTGCAAATCTGGAACTGCACTCCATAATTGCAAGGATGATCGAGCGCCGCATCACGACCGAACTCACCCTATTGCTGGACAGCATGCCCGCCGTTGCGCTGCTCGGGCCGCGTCAGGTCGGCAAGACCACGCTCGCGCTCGAAATAGCCGAACGACGGCCCTCGATCTATCTCGACCTCGAATCCGACGCCGACCGCGCCCGGCTTGCCGAGCCGGAGCTTTATCTGGCCGAGCATGAGGACAAGCTTGTCATCTTGGATGAGGTCCACCGGCTGCCCAACCTGTTCCAGAACCTGCGCGGGCTGATCGATCGCGGCCGGCGCGCCGGCCGGAAAGCCGGCCGCTTCCTGCTGTTGGGATCGGCGTCGATCGACCTCCTGAAGCAGTCAGGCGAGACCCTTGCCGGCCGCATCGCCTATCTGGAAATGCGGCCGATCGACGGTCTCGAGGTCCGCGCCGCCGATCTTGGTCCACTATGGGTGCGCGGCGGCTTCCCCGACAGTTTCCTGGCCGCCAGCGACCGCGCCAGTCAGCGGTGGCGGCAAGATTTCATCCGCACCTATCTGGAGCGCGACGTCCCCCTCCTCGGCCCGCGCATCCCGGCCGAGACGCTGCGCCGTTTCTGGACCATGCTGGCGCACCACCAAGCCGGCCTGCTCAACGCCGCCGAGTTCGCTCGCGCGCTCGGCGTCGACGGCAAGACAGTCGCGTCTTATCTCGACCTGCTCGTCGATCTCCTCCTGGTTCGCCGGCTGGAACCCTGGCACGCCAATGTAGGCAAGCGCCTGGTCAAATCCCCTCGCGTCTATGTCCGCGACAGCGGCATCACCCATGCGCTGCTTGGACTCGCCACCCAGGAAGACGTGCTTGGACATCCAGTGGCCGGCGCCTCCTGGGAAGGCTTCGTAATCGAAACCCTTACCGCGACCGCCCCCGCCGGCACGCTGAGCAATTTCTACCGGACAGCCGCGGGCGCGGAGATCGACCTGCTGCTCACATTGCCGGGCCAGCGCCTCTGGGCCATCGAAATCAAGCGAAGCCTGACACCAAAGGTGGAAAAAGGCTTCCACCAGGCCTGTGAGGATCTTGCTCCGGAGCGGCGTATCGTCGTCTTTCCGGGATCGGAGCGTTTTCCGCTCCAGCATGGCATCGAAGCGATGCCCCTGCAGGATCTGGGCCGGGCGCTGCTCGACGAAGCATGATGCAAAGCTCCTGCTTCATTGCGTCGAGGCGGGCTCACGGCCCCTGCCCTGCCCCTATCCATGAAGCCGTTGCCGTAAACCAAGGTTCCTTGCATCGATCTTCCGCGCAACACATCACCATTTCGGCTTTTCCAGGCTGCGGCGCAGCGCGTCCGACACCTGAAGACCTTCGCCGCTCGGCGCCCGGTCCGCTTGCGGCGCGCCATGCCCCTTCCTGGCCGGCTCCTCGGGCTTGCCGTCATCCAGCTTGGCCCTGAGCAGCGCCATTACCATCGGCCAGGTCGAGAATTTGCCGTCCCTGGCACGCTCGGTCAGGCTGCGCAGATAGCCGCCGGCGTTGTTGATCTGCGCGCTGCGTTGGTAGATCGCGGCGAGCGTAATCGCGGCCTGCTGCTCGCCCAACACTTTGAGCGCATCCTTCCAGGCGCTGGGGCTGACGCCGAGCATCGGCCGGGCGGCCTCCGCCGCAGCTAGAAAATCGCGCCAGTGGCGGATTTGGCCGCCCGGGACCAGCTCGCGCAGGTTCGGGCAGGCATCCAGCACGATCCCCAAGGGCAAATCCCGTCTTGGCAGGCTGCGTACGTTCTCGCTTTCCGCAAACGTCGCCGCTTCTTCATATCTTCCTGAGCCGTTTTCAGAATCAGAATGGGAGTCTGGATTTGAATTCTGTATGTGCGCGCCGGAATGGGACTCATTGGCGTCCGGATTCTGTGGTTTTGTGAATGATTCCAGTGTGTCACGGATTTCCGCCCAGAGGTCCTCGAGTTCGGTGTTAATGCTCTCGATGAGCTGCCTCGAGGCCGTGCGCGGCAGCCGGCCGACGATCGCCTGATAGGCCTGCAGGACGCGGCCCCAATTGCCGTGCACCTTCTCCTCGATGCCGGCGTCGATCATCTTGACGATGTCGCGGCGTAGCAGCGTGAGGCGCTCCTTGGAGACGCGAAAGGCCTTCTTCTCGGCCTGGACCGCTTCGGCGAGCTCCCTGAACTCGTCCGCGCGCGCCACGATCGGCGCCAGATCGAAACCGTAGGCCTGCTCGATCTCCCCTCCCCGGCTCTTGCGCGCAAAACGCTTGCCGTTCGGACTGTCCCTGCGAATGATCAGCCCGCAGTCGACCAGCACCGCCAGATGCCGGCGCAACGTTGTCGCAGGCATGCCATTGGCGCGTGCCATCAGTTGCTCGTTGGACGGCCACACAACAAGCTCGCCGTCGCCGGCGAGCGTTGTTTCCGGATGAAATGACAGCAGAGCGTTCAGAATGGCCAGCGACCTATCTGTCGCCCCGACCTGGTCCCGCGCTTCGCGGATGTACTGGAACACCTGCCATTTCTGGACGCTTGCCTCCTTCGGCATCGTCCTGGCCTTCGCCTGGCTTGTGATCTGGCCAAGCGACATCGGCCGCCGCCCAAAGGGCGTCGTTGCGATATGCGTCTGCATTTTCCTTCACCTGTCCTTAGGCAAAAGAACTCTGCTCGCCGAAACGACGCCACGACTCTTGACAGTGATTCGGGGAAATGCGATTCTCAGCTTGCGACAGACGAGAAGGGCTTCCGCGACGGTGACGTTCGGGGGCCTTTTTCTTTTGCGGCTTCAGTCTCCTGTTACTGTCTTCTCCGACTTCCTGAACGCCTCATAGAGGTCGCCCAGATTATCGGAAATCCACGTTCCAAAGCGGCTACCGTCCATCCCCTTCACGGCGATCGCGACGGCCCTGCCTGCCTTCTTAACGCTGACGCTAACTGACTTGTCCTCGGGAACCCAGGATTGCGCAGCGGGCTTCACACCTGCCTTGCGAACCGGCTTCCCCTTCCCGTTCAGGCCCGCAAGCAACCTTTCGAAGCGTTCGTTGCTCTCCAACTCCCCGAACTCCGGCTCGGACAAGATTGCATTAACCATTTCGGATTTCTTGCCGGCGAGCAGAGACAGCTCCACCCAACGCTCGCGGCCGACAGACGCAGCTGATCCAATCTTGCCGATGACCGATGCCGGAATCCTTGTGACAACTGATACCATCTTCGAGACCGCAGCGGCGTTCGAGGCCAATGCCGACGAGATGACATCTCTGTCGTACCCCAAGTCCTCAAGGCGCTTTGCAAACATCGCCTTCTCGATGAAGCTGAGATTCGCCCGAGCGGAATTCTCCTGACCTTGGGCAATGACATGGGTCTTGTCATCGATATCCTTGACGACCGCCCTCACCTTCCGTCCCAGTTCGCGAGCGATCCGGACCCTGCGATGGCCGAAAACGATCATGTAGCGGCCGTCGGAGCCCGGATGTGGACGAACAAGTATGGGAGAATCCTGCCCCCTTTCCCGAATCGCTTCCAGCAGTTCTTGGTACTGTACCCTGTCGTCGCCCATGCGGTCGGAAACGAACGAGCCGTCGACTGCGTTTGGGTCGAGTTCAACCACATGCTCGCCTTCAAGATACGCATCCGCCTGCTTTGCCAATTCGTTGACCGAGCGGATCATGGATTTGGAAGCGCCACGGATCGGATATGCCGCAGCGGACGTAGACGACACCTGGTCGCCGGTCTCCGCTTCTACGAGGCCTGCAAGAAGATTCTTACGTGCCATATTTTACCTCCAGATACCGCCTAGTCCATTGAATGCACTTGGGAAATGTCCGATTTTGTCAGCGGACAAAATTCAGCGCCCCCATGCTTCATGAATCAAAGCAGCGATTTCGCCATTTACGACGTCCAACGCTTCCATTGCCCGCTCGTATGTGGAACGGGTCATCGCATTCTTCTCGACTTCGTAGAGGGTCTGCTTGGTAATCCCCGCATCGGAAATCGCCGTTGATTTCAGCATCTGATTTTTCAGGATGAATTCACCGAACAGAGTATGCAAAAACGCCACCATTTGGGCCTGCGGCTGATCAGTGGGTTCAAAACGGGTAACCAGGTAGCGGTACCATTCCAGATTCACCTCGGCACCCGCCGCCCTTATTGGCTGCAAGATATTTCCGAGCATCAGCAGGAACTGCCCCATCGACATGACATCAAGCATCTGGGGATGGATCGTAATCAACACTGACGTTGCCGCCGTCAGTGCAGTGATGGTCAGGTAGCCGAGTTGCGGCGGGCAGTCGACGACGACGACATCGTAGCGGTCATCGACCTCATGCAGTGCAGTTGAGATCCGCGTGAAGAACGCCCTGCCGACGTTCGACGTCTTGTCCGTCATTGCCAGCGGCGTGTCATATTCGAATTCCTGAAGCTCGAGGTTCGCCGGAACGATATCAAGGCCCGGAAAATTCGTTGACCTGATGATTTCCGAGAGAGGCACCTTCTCGTCGTCGTAGCGAATCGCATCGTATAGCGATTTTGTCTGGTCCAGCTCGGGTTGGAACCCGTGCAATGAGGACAGCGAGGCCTGTGGATCGAGATCGATGGCAAGTACCCGGTGCCCGGTCAACGCCAAGTACTGGGCGAGGTGGGCGGCTGTCGTTGTCTTGCCACTGCCGCCCTTGAAATTGACTACCGCGAGGATCTGAAGTTTCTCGCCAGTGCGACGATGGGGAACGTACCTGCGGGCATCGGACCGCCCGTATTGATCCAGATATTGGCGCAGCTCAAGCATTTGCTCTGCCGTGTACGACCGTCTGCCAGACGACGAGGTTTCTGGCATCGGGCCTTTGCCTTCCAGATGCAGCTTTTTAAGATGACTTTGGGAAACTCCCAGATAGGCGGCTACCTCGGCCAGCGAAAAAGAACGCAAATTCTTCTTAGCGGCGGGAGGGAAGCGCTGTACCGAAAGAAGGTGCAGCTTCTTCGATATCTGGTCGCCTTGTTCGAGAATGCTCTTCTCAAACACCAACGGGATTTTCGTGGGAACGGGTGAACTCACGTTCATTCGGTCAGTGCTCTCTAAAAACGATTTTTGGCGCGAAGTGGCCAAGCAAGCGTCATTATGTCCGATTCGTTTCTTCCGACAAGAAGTTTTAAGTTAACAAGAGGTTAACGGCCTCGGATCGACCCTAGCGTAGCAGGATCAGCATGATCTGAATCATGCGATTGAATACGCTACGCAATTTCACGATTTTGTCAGCGGACAAATCCTTCCGTTTCTGAAGTTGCGAATCAGCTAGGGGAGATCCACCGATCATCGGATTTGTACTTGGAGCCTTCCAGTCCCCGAGTTTCCACTCCACAGACTAAATCGTATAACCAAAACTGTCCCCGCCGATTGCGTGCAGCGTCGCGGGCAAATTACGATCGCCGGAGCCGCGACATAATATGGCTTCGGCAGCGGAGGCATGTTGGCGGCGGCCTAACAAATTCGCTGCTGAATACGCCGAAGCCACGGACATGTAGGTTTGAGGGTGGGATGGACTACTATATCTACGAAAATTGGGCGCACGACCGAGGACGTATCCACCGGGCTGAATGTGGTTTCTGCAACGCAGGTCAAGGCACCCAGGCAGGAGCGGGGGATAGAAACGGTCGCTGGCACGGCCCATTTGACCGAGATGCCGCATTGACCAAGGCCGCCAAACTCAATCTCACTGATATACGCGGATGCTCAATATGTAATCCGTAGGTTTCTTGGCATCGACGCCAACTGCGCCAGCGCTGGACCTGGCGGCAAATGCGGAAGCGCTGGCGCGACCGGATCACGAAGTCGATCAACAAGTCGCCGTCGCTTCGGGCTAGAGTTGGTCCGGTCACTTAATGGACAATTGTAGGTTCGGTTCCTGGAGCGCCATCAACCGAATACGAGCACTGAGCCCGAGGAGGGCCGTGAGCGCGTGGCTGATAATCTACGCGTGCATTGCTGCTTTGGCCGAATCGCGATCAGGAGGGCTTTAAACGCTCAAAGATTTCGGGAGCGAACTCATACTGCCATGCGGTTCCTCGCCCCACCGAATTCTTCACGATCGTTTCCTGGAGGATGCCGCGCGCAACCAGCGGATCAACCGATTCCTTCACCGTGTTGCGCGTCATCCCAGTCACCGCTTTGATGTTCGCGAGGGTTAGCTTCTCTCCCATTTGGTGCATCCTGTAGAGCACCGTCATCATGCCGAGCTGCTTCAGCCGCGACTGCGGCGTTTCTCCCTCGACCGGATTATCAAAAACCTCGTGCAGGGCGAGGGCCGAAAACCGCTGGTCCTGCCATTCCGCGTCACGTGCGCTTGCCATCGATTAAACTATCAGATATTCGATAGTATAACGAGTCGGACAAGCTGATCGGTTCCGGCCAGCGGCGCGCATGTAAGAGGTGTGATCATGAGAAGCTCGCTCATACGGACAATCGTTGCTGCATCGAGCTTAGCGTCATTCTATCTCGTTTTCGAC
>NZ_RZST01000228.1:0-9622 GCF_003997575.1 Mesorhizobium sp. M1A.F.Ca.IN.022.07.1.1 | reverse complement strand
CGAGATCACCGGACTGAAGCTCACCGCGACAGGCAAGGCGGATGCCGCCAATCCGGCGGCCGATGTGCAACTGACCGGCAATGTCGCCGGACAGCCGCTGCAGGGCAATGCCGTGCTTGCCACCGCCGCCGGCAAGCGCGCGATCAAGGGCCTCAGCCTTGCACTCGGCGACAACAAGGTTTCGGGCGACCTCGCGCTCGACGACCAGTTCCTGCCGGTTGGCACGCTGACGCTGGCCGTTCCCGATGTCGGCCCGCTGGCGGCGCTAGGCGGCCAGACGGCAACCGGCGATATCAACGGCACGATCGCCTTCGCCAAGGATGGCGCGGCTCCGAACCTCACCATCAATGCGGCCAGCACATCGATCGCGCGCGGCGAAGTGGCGGCGAAAGCGATCACCGTCAATGCGCTGATCGCCAATTATCTCAAGGGACCGGCAATATCGGGCACGATCAAGGCCGACAGCGTCACTTCCGGCAAGACAGTGGTCAGCGGTATCGGCATCGACCTGAGGCGCGACGGCGACTGGACCAATTTTTCCGGCGGCGCGACGGCATCCGGCATTCCGGCCACCGCGACCGGGCGCGTGAAGATCGCCGACGGCAAGACCAGCGTCGAGATCGCGTCCGGCGAAGCGACCCTGCGCGGCATCAAGGCGGCGATCGCCGAGCCGTCGCGCCTCGCAATCGCCAACGGCGTCGCCAGCGTCGAGAAGCTTGCGCTCAATCTCGGCGGCGGCTCGGCGACCATTTCCGGCAGCGCCGGCCAGATCCTCGACCTGACGGCCAATTTCGCCAGCCTGCCTGCGGCGCTCGCCAATGATTTCGTGCCGGGCCTGGATGCCGCCGGAACGCTGGAAGGCACGGCACACCTCACGGGTCCGTCGGCCAATCCCGATATCGAGTTCGACGCCAAGCTTGCCGGCGCCGAGACCAGCCAGACCCGCCAGGCGGGACTTGGGCCGCTCGATCTGGATGCCGCCGGCAGCTACGGTCTGGCGAGCGGCCTGGCCTTGGACCATGCAACGCTTTCGGGCGACAAGATTTCCGGCAACGCCGCCGGCAGCTTGAATCCGAACGGCGTCAGCGATTTTTCGCTCGATCTGACGTCATCCGGACCCAGCCTGCCGTTGACGATCGGCAGCGCCGAAAGCCCGGTCAAGATCGAGGTCCAGTCATTGTCGGCAAAGATAGCCGGCCAAAGCACGCAGGCCCGCCTCGAGGCTTCCGCCATCCTGCCTTCGGTTGCCGCCAGCCAGGTGAATGTGGACGGCCTTGCCGTTGCGCTGCATTCGGATGCGTTCGATCTCAAGGGGCGGGCAGGCCCGGTCTCCGGGACGGTGTCGATCGACAGGATCGGCCTGGACAATCCGATGATCGCGCCGTTGGTTGCCGGCAAGGTTACGGCCGAGGTCAATGGCCGTTTGACGAGCGACGCCGTTGCCGTCAACAGCGGCTCGCTCAAGAGCGATGCGCTCAACAGCCAGGTCGCCGGCCGCATGTCGCTGCGCGACGGCGCCGTCGACCTCAATGTGAACGCCAATGTCGCTTCTTCCGCTTTGCCGGCGGCGGTGCGCGGCATGTTGGGCGAGAGCGCGCAATTGAGCGCCGCGCTGAAACGCGACGCCAACGGCAACGTCAATGTCTCCGGCTTGAAGCTCAACTCGGGCGCGCTGAGCGCCGACGGGCAGGCGAGCCTTGCCGACAAAAAGCTTGCCGCCGACATCAGGGGGGCGTTGAGCGACGTTTCGCTGCTGTCGAAAGACGCCAAGGGCGCCATCGCTTTTGGCCTGAATGCGCAAGGTCCGATTATGGCGCCCGACCTCTCGCTGACGGTGAACAGCGACAGGCTGTCCGTGGCGGCGCGCGAGATCACCGGACTGAAGCTCACCGCGACAGGCAAGGCGGATGCCGCCAATCCGGCGGCCGATGTGCAACTGACCGGCAATGTCGCCGGACAGCCGCTGCAGGGCAATGCCGTGCTTGCCACCGCCAATGGCAAGAGCGCGATCAACGGGCTTCTGCTGTCGCTCGGTCCGAACAAGATCTCCGGCGACCTCGCGCTTGATGAAGCTTTCGTGCCGGTGGGCACCGTGTCGCTCGATCTTCCTGACATCGGGCCGCTGGCGGCGCTTGCGCTGGAAAAGGCGGAAGGCGACGTCCGCGGCACGATCGCCTTCTCGAAGGCCGGCAACGCACCGAACGTCGCCGTCAAGGCAACGACGGCGGCGATCCGGCGCGGCGACCTCTCGGCCAAAAAAGTCGCCATCGACGCCCAGATCGCCAATTACCTTGCAGCACCTGTCATCTCCGGCAAGATCCGCGCCGACAGCGTGACCTCCGGCGGCACTGCCGTTACCAGGATCGATGTCGACCTGAAGCGTGACGGGGACTGGACCGGCTTTTCCGGCGGCGCCACCGTGAAGAACATTCCGGCGAAAGCGGCCGGCCGGGTGAAAGTGGCGAACGGCACGACGACCGTCGAGCTCGCGTCGGGCCAAGCGACGGTGCAAGGCATCAAGGCGGCGATCGCGCAGGCCTCGACCGTGACCATCGCCAACGGCGCGACGACGCTCGACCGGCTGGTGCTCAATCTCGGCGGCGGTACGGCGACGGTGACGGGCAAGGTCACGCAGACGCTCGACATCAACGCCAATCTGGCCAGGGTGCCGGTCTCGCTCGCAAACAGTTTCTCGCCTGGCCTCGATGCGGCAGGCTCGATCTCGGGCACGGTCAAGGTCTCCGGCGCGCCGGCCACTCCGACGGTCGCCTTCAATGTCGATGCCTCGGGCGTGCAGACTTCGCAGACGCGGGGCGCAGGCCTCGGCGGCATGAACGTATCCTCGTCGGGAACCTTTGCCGGCAGCAAGCTTGCCTTCGACGCCAACATCAGCGACGGCGCGGGCCTTGGTCTCAAGGGCGGCGGCACGGTGACGACGGCAGGCGGGCCGACCCTGGCGCTCGATTTCAAAGGCAAGGTGCCGTTTTCCTTCCTTGCCTCGAAACTCGCCGTGCAAGGCCTGGCGCTCAACGGAACCGCCAATGTCGACGTGCAGGTGCGCGGTCCTGTATCCGCGCCGGTGATCAGCGGCAAAGTCACGACGTCGGGCGCCCGTCTCATAGACGCGCGCTCCGGGCTGGCGGTCAACGACATCGGGGCCGACGTCTCGATCGGCGGCGGCGTCGCCAGGATCAATCGCCTGACGGGCACGTTGTCGACGCGCGGCAGCCTTTCGGCGAGCGGCACCGTCGGCATCATGCCGGCGCAAGGTTTTCCGGCCGACCTGTCGATAAAACTCACCGACGCCCGCTACACCGACGGCAGGGTGGTGACCGCCAACCTCGCCGGCGACCTGACCATCAAGGGGCCGCTCGTGTCGGCGCCGGTGATCGCCGGCACCATCAATCTGGCGAGGACGGTCATCACCGTGCCGGACAAGCTGCCCGGCTCGCTCTCGGAGTTGGATGTGAAGCATAAGAACCCGCCGCGCGCGGTGCGCGCGCAGGACAGAGCGCTGAACCCGCCGACATCCAGCAGCGGCGGCAGCAGCGGCAGCGGCCTTGTCCTCGACGTGACGGTCAACGCACCGAATCAGATCTTCATCCAGGGCAGGGGCGTCGACGCCGAGCTAGGCGGCTCGCTGAAGCTGACCGGCCCGGCATCCTCGCCGCAGGCCGTCGGAACCTTCACCTTGCAACGCGGCCGGCTGACGATCCTTGCCAAGCGGCTGACCTTCACCGAGGGCACAGTCGGGTTCCAGGGTTCGCTTGTGCCTTACCTCAACCTGACCGCGACCACGACGACCAGCAGCGCCACCGTCACCATCGTCGTTTCGGGCGAAGCGACCAACCCGAAGTTCAACTTCTCCTCCGCACCGGCGCTGCCTGAGGACGAGGTGCTGGCGCAACTGATCTTCGGCCGCTCGATGTCCAATCTCTCGCCGCTGCAGATCGCCCAGCTTGCCGACGCGGCCGCGCAATTGGCAGGGGCCGGCGGCACGACCTCGCTGCTGGACAATCTACGCAGCGCGATCGGCATCGACGATCTCGACGTGACGACCGACGAGAAGGGGGGCACCGCGGTTTCGGCCGGCAAGTACCTCAACGACCGTACCTATGTGACAATCCAGAAGGGCGACAAACCGGGCTCCGGCAAGGCGACGATCGATCTCAATGTCGGGAGGGGCGTGAAGCTGCGCGGCGAGGCCAACGACGCGGGCGAAGCCAAGGGCGGCGTCTTTTACGAACGCGAATATTGACGGTGTTGCCCGCCCGGCGGGCTGAAGAGGACTTTTGGCGCACGCACGAGGCCCTGTCCGCCGGCAATGTCTTGATTTGATTGCCCTGTTAATTTTTGGAAATGTGCTGTGGACTAACAAATTTGCGTCAAGGCTGTCGCTATCACGCCAACCGGCCCCATTCCAAAGTTGCACATTCCCCACCATGTTCCAATTCCAAACCGGCTTTTGACATCACGGTCTGGATGCGGAATGTTAAAAGGCAGAAAGCCAAACAATGGGAGTCAGTCATGGCAATCTACAAAAGTAACGGTGATCGCGTTCCGGACCACATCCTAGCGATGGCCGAAGCGGCCAAGTCGGGCACGGTGGACCGCCGTGAATTCCTGGCTTTGGCCAGCGTTTTCGGTGCATCGACGGCAATGGCTTACGGCATGCTCGGTCTCGCCGCGCCGACGCCGGCCAAGGCCGAGGACGTGCAGGGCAAGAAGGGCGGCGTGCTGAAGGTCGCCATGTCGATCAAGGATCCCAAGGATCCACGCACCGCCGACTGGTCGGAAATTGCGAACGCCGAGCGCCAGGCGCTCGAGCCGCTGGTGAAGTACACGAAGGAGTACACCTTCGCGCCTTACCTGCTGGCAAGCTGGGATATCAACGACGACGCCACCGAATACACGCTGCATGTGCGGCCAGGCGTCGAATGGAATAACGGCGACAAGTTCGCCGCCGACGACGTGATCTACAATTTCACCCGCTGGGCCGACAAGGCAGCGGAAGGCAACTCGATGCCTGGCCGTCTCGGCAGCCTGGTCGACGACGGCACCAAGAAGCTGCGCGAAGGCTCCGTCGTCAAGGTCGACGACATGACGGTCAAGCTCAAGCTGAGCAAGCCCGACATCGCGATCATCCCGAACATGTGCGATTACCCGGCACTGGTCGTGCACAAGACCTTCGATGAGAAGGGCGCCAACTTCAAGAATTGCCCGATCGGCACCGGCCCGTTCGAGCTTGTCTCCTACGATGTCGGCCAGAAGGTGGTCTACAAGCGCCGCGAGACCGGCAAGTGGTGGCAGGGCGAAGCTTTCCTCGATGGTGTCGAGTTCATCGATTACGGCACCGATCCGGCGGCGACGGTTTCGGCTTTCGAATCCGGCGAAGTCCAGACCAACCACGAAACGACCGCCGACTACATCAAGATCATCGCTGATGTCGGCGCGCCGGTTTCGGAGGTCGTCACGGCCGCCACCGTGGTGTCGCGCTTCAACATCACCCACAAGCCGTATGACAACCAGAAGGTTCGTCAGGCGATGTTGCTTGCGGTCGACAACGCCACGGTGCTGCAGCTCGGCTACGGCAATGCCGGCACCCCGGCTGAAAACCACCATGTCGCGCCGATCCATCCGGAATATGTCAAGCTGCCCGAGGTCAAGCGCGACATCGCCAAGGCCAAGCAGATGCTGACGGAAGCCGGCGTGATCGATTTCGAGCACGAACTGATCAGCAACGACGAAGACTATCACAAGAACACCACGGACGCGATCGCGGCCCAGCTGCGCGAAGCGGGCATCAAGGTGAAGCGCACCGTGCTGCCGAGCTCGACCTTCTGGAACGACTGGACGAAGTATCCGTTCTCGCAAACCAACTGGAACATGCGCCCGCTGGGCATCCAGGTCATCTCCATCGCCTATCGCTCCGGCGAAGCGTGGAACGAGACGGCCTACGCCAATCCCGACTTCGACAAGAAGGTCAACGAGGCGCTCGGCATCGCCGATGCGGAGAAGCGCAAGGTTGTGATGAAGGACATCGAGCAGACCCTGCAGGATTCCGGCATCATCATCCAGCCTTACTGGCGCAAGCTCTACATCAACATCAAGCCCGAGGTGAAGAACCACTCGATGCACCCGACCTATGAGCACGACTTCGGCAAGGTCTGGCTCGAACAGGCGTGATCCTTTTGCGACAAATATGAGGGGCGTCAGCCCCTCTTATTTGCAGCTTCGTCGCCGTTGCGTATTGTGCAACGGTGGCGGAGCCTCACAAGGTATCCGACACAGGGTTGAACCTATCTGACCCCAACCCGGCCGGCAGGGGAGCGCGCATGTTCTCATTCATTGCCAGACGCATCGGCACGATTCTGCTCACGATGCTATGCCTGACGCTGGTCGTCTTCTTTCTCGTCAATCTCGAGCCCAACTTGAAGAAGCTGGCGATCAGCCAGACCGAGATGCACACGTCGGCCGAACAGCTCGAAAGCTGGCTGGTCAATCACGGCTACCGGCAGAACTTCTTTGCGCGCTACGGCCAATGGCTGGGCGTCCTGCCCAAGCAGCCGATCACCGATCCTGCCACCGGCAAGGTGACGCAGCGGTTCTCCTTCTGCAACGACCCAGTCGAGCCGAAATTCTCCGGCGTGCTGCAGGGCGATTTCGGCTGTTCGACCAAGTTCAAGACGACGGTCGCGGCCAAGCTGTTTCCGGCACTCGGCGCCACCGGCATATTGATGTTCTGGGTGCTGGCGGTGATGGTGCCGATCTCGCTGCTCATCGGCATCCTTGCCGGCATGCGCGAAGGCTCGCGAACGGACCGGACCCTGTCGGTGGCCTCCATCGCCTCGACGGCGACGCCCGAATATGTGTCGGGCGTCATCTTCACCGTCATCTTCGCCTCGTGGTTGGGCTGGCTGAACGGCTCGGCGGCATCCGCCAGCCAGGGCATCACCTTCTACAATTTCACCCTGCCGGTGATCACTCTGGCGATCTACGGCACCGGCTATATCGCGCGCATGACACGGGCCTCGATGGTCGAGGTGATGACGCAGCAGTATATCCGCACGGCCCGCCTCAAGGGCCTCTCCTTCGGCAGTGTGGTGATCAAGCACGCGCTACGCAACGCGCTGATCGCGCCTTTCACCGTCATCATGCTGCAGTTCCCGTGGCTGCTCACCGGCGTCGTCATCGTCGAGGTGATGTTCCGCTACCAGGGTTTCGGCTACACGCTGGTCGAGGCCGCCGGCAACAACGACATCGACCTTCTGCTCGGCTGCTCGCTGGTCTCGGTATTCATCGTGCTGATCACCCAACTCATCTCGGATGTCGGCTACGCGTTTCTCAATCCGCGCATCAGAGTTCAATAGGGGGCAGGGCGGATGCAGATCGAATATATCGGTGCCTTCGATGTCGTGCTCGGCGTGCTTTGGCGCTTCTGGCCGGTATGGGTCGCGCTTGTCCTGGTGATGGGCGTTAGCTCTACTTACAAGAAGAAGCTCGGGCTCTACGGCCAGCTCTTTGACAGCGGCGTCGGCATTGCCGGCGTCGGCATCTGCCTGTTCTGGCTGTTCACGGCGATCTTCGCCTCGACCATCTCGCCTTTCGATCCGCTGGCCCAGGTGTCGATCATGAAGGATACGCTGCCCGGCGCGATCGAGCCGACTTCGAAGCTCGTCTACTATTTCGGCGGCGACAAGCTCGCCCGCGACGTGTTCTCGCGCATGGTCTATGGCAGCCAGATCGTGCTGATCATCGCGCCTGCGGCGACCGGTTTTGCGCTGATGGTCGGCATCACGCTCGGCCTGCCGGCCGGTTACTACGGCGGCAAGATCGACACGGTGCTGTCCTTCCTCGCCAATCTGGTGCTGGCCTTCCCGGTGATCCTTTTGTTCTACCTGCTGGTGACGCCAGGCATCATGGACACGCCTATCCCGTACGCCCTGGCGGGGCTGTTCTTCCTGTTCCCGATCATCTTCTTTTGCGTGCTGTTCTGGACCCGCTACAAGAACCGGCCGGACCGGCTCTATATCCTGCTCGGCCTGACGCTCGTCATCGGGGGCTGGATCTATACGGGCCTCGTCTTCGACAAGGATCCGCTGAGGATCGTCCACATCGATCCCAACCAACTCAACATTTTCGTGGCGGTGGTGTTCGCTTCCAGCCCCGGCGTGTTCCGCATCGTGCGCGGGCTGACCATGGATATCAAGACGCGCGACTACGTGGCGGCGGCGCAGACACGCGGTGAATCGCCCTGGTACATCATGCTATGGGAAATCCTGCCCAATGCACGCGGACCGCTGATCGTCGATGCCTGCCTGCGCATCGGCTATACGACGATCCTGCTCGGCACGCTCGGTTATTTCGGCCTGGGGCTGGCGCCCGAGAGTCCCGATTGGGGCACCGCGATCAAGGATGCCAGCCGGCTCTTGCGCTCCTTCATCCACCCGGCGCTGCCGCCGACGATCGCGCTAATGTCGTTCGTGCTGGGCCTGAACCTTTTGGCGGATTCGCTGCGCGAACAGTCGATGAAGGATTGATGGCGGGGCTTCGGGCCCCATCTTCCAGGAAGCAAGGATTGGAGCGACCCATGAACGAGGCAGTTCGAGATCCAGCCAAGACGACCAATGGGCCGATCATCGAGATCGAGAATCTCTCGATCTCCTTCTTTACCCGCAAGGGCGAGATCCCGGCGGTGATGGACTTTTCCTGCACGGTCATGCCCGGCGAGGCGATGGGCATCGTCGGCGAATCCGGCTGCGGCAAGTCGACCGTATCGCTCGGCATCATGCGCGACCTCTCAAACATCGGAAAGATCGTCGGCGGCCGCATCAAGTTCCAGGGCAGGGACATGGGCGAGATGTCCGACGAGGAGCTTCGGGCCATCCGCGGCAACAAGATCGCCATGATCTATCAGGAGCCGATGGCGAGCCTCAATCCGGCGATGAAGGTCGGCCAGCAATTGATGGAAGTGCCGCTGATCCACGACAAGGTCTCGAAGGAAGAGGCCCATAACCGTGCACTGGAGATGGTGCGCGCGGTCAAGCTGCCCGATCCGGAGCGCATGATGCGCTCCTATCCCCACCAGCTTTCGGGCGGCCAGCAGCAGCGCATCGTCATCGCCATGGCGCTGCTGTCGAAACCGGCGCTGCTGCTCCTCGACGAGCCGACGACGGCGCTCGACGTCACCGTCGAGGCCGGCATCGTCGAACTGGTCAAGGGACTGGGCCAGAAGTTCGGCACCTCGATGATCTTCGTGTCGCACAATCTCGGCCTCATTCTCGAGACCTGCGACAAGATCACGGTGATGTATTCCGGCGAGGCCGTCGAGACCGGCAAGATCGAGGACGTGTTCGACCGGATGCGCCACCCCTATACGCAAGGGCTGTTCCGCTCGATTCCGCTGCCCGGCGCCGACAAGAATTCGCGGCCGCTGATCTCCATTCCCGGCCAATTGCCGCTGCCGCATGAGCGGCCGAAGGGATGCAATTTCGGACCCCGCTGTCACCATTTCGTCGAGGGCGTCTGCAATGCCGCCGAAATTCCGATGGTTGCCGTCGAGGGGCATGAGGGCCATTTTTCGCGCTGCGTGCGCTTCAACGAGATCGACTGGGAAGCGCTG
>NZ_RZST01000227.1:0-9624 GCF_003997575.1 Mesorhizobium sp. M1A.F.Ca.IN.022.07.1.1 | reverse complement strand
GTGCCGGCGCCGACACGCTCGCGGGCGGTATCGGATCCGACATTTTCAGCTATGGCGCAGCTTCGGAGTCCACGCCAGCGGGCTTCGACACCATCACCGACTTCGTGCATGGCGTCGACAAGATCGACCTGTCCGCGATCGACGCCGTCTCGGGCGGCAGCGATCAGGCCTTCTTGTTCGGCGGTCAGACTTCGGCCACCGTCGCCAACAGCATCACCTGGTCCGAAGTCGGCGGCAACACGATCGTCCGAGCCGACGTCAACGGAAGCGGTGGCGCAGAGTTTCAGATCACGCTGACTGGCGTCAACCTCGGACTGACGGCCAGCGACTTCGTGCTGTAACCAAAGAGGTGAGCCGCGCCCGCGCGGCTCACCATCCCGCTACAGGATTCAGCTACGAATTAAGGTTTACGACAGGTTTACGAGCGGATCGCGTGGCCGGGCGAGGGATCCGGAGTAGTATCGTTCCGGGCCATGCAGTTTGGACAGGGGGCGGTTCTGCCGCTGGGTATTTTGAGTCTCGATAACAAATCCGGGATTGTCAGGGAAGCGCTTCGCGCCTGCCGCCGCTATTTCCTGTTTGCGGCGGTGTTCAGCCTGGCCATCAACCTGCTTTACCTCGCATCGCCGCTCTACATGCTGCAGATCTACGACCGGGTGGTCACCAGCGGCAGCGAGACGACGCTGGTGATGCTGACGCTGGTGCTGCTTGCGGCGTTCCTGGCGCTCGCCGGTCTGGACCTCGTGCGCGCCGCGATCCTGACGCGCGCCAGCGCGCGGCTCGACCGGCTGCTTTCGGCCAGGATCCTGGCGGCTTCCGTCGAAACCCCGTCGCAGGGTGCCTCGCCAAGCCAGCCGATCCGCGATTTCGACACCTTCCGGCAGGTGATCACCGGCAGCGGTATCCATGCCCTGTTCGACCTGCCCTGGTCGCCGATCTATATCGGCATCATCTTCCTCCTGCATCCCTGGCTCGGCTTCTTCGCGTTGGGCTCCTCGCTGCTTCTGATCGCCATGGCGGTGCTCAACGAATATATCGTGCGGGCGCCGCTGAAGCAGGCCAACGACCTTGCCACGGCCAACTACAATTTCACCGAAATGAGCCTCAGGAACGCGGAAGTCATCCGCGCCATGGGCATGATCGACGGCCTCGTCCGGCGCTGGGGGCGCGATCGCGGCCTGGCGCTCGGCCAGCAGGGGCGGGCGAGCGACCGGGCAGCGGTCATGTCCGGGCTGATCCGCTTCCTGCGCCTCACCATGCAGTCGCTTATCCTCGGCCTCGGCGCCTATCTGGTGATCGAGCGGCAGATCACCGGCGGCTCGATGTTTGCGGCCAGCCTGCTGCTGGGCAGGGGGCTGCAGCCGGTCGAGCAGATGGTCGGCCTCTGGCGCAGCCTGATCCTGGCGCGGGCCGCCCTTGGCAGGGTCGAGAGGCTGCTGGACGGCGGCGCGCAGGGCGGACGCTCGTTCAACCTGCCGAAGCCCTCCGGCAAGGTCGCCGTCGAGCAGTTGAGCTTCGCCATTCCCAGCCTACAGAAGGTGCTGCTGCGCGATGTGTCGTTCCGGCTCGAAGCAGGCGAGGCGCTCGGCATCGTCGGCCCTTCCGGCGCCGGCAAGTCGACGCTGGCGCGTCACCTAGCCGGCATCATGCAGCCGAGCCGCGGCACGGTCAGGCTCGATGGCGCCGACATGACGCAGTGGGGAAGGGAGGCGCTCGGCGACCATATCGGCTACCTGCCGCAGGACATCGAGCTGTTTTCAGATACGGTGGCCGCCAATATCGGCCGCTTCAAGACCGATGTCGACCGCGAGGTGATCGAGGCGGCACGGCTCGCCGGCGTGCATGAGATGATTATCCGGCTGCCGCAAGGCTACGAGACGCAGATCGGCGAGGGCGGGGCGGTGCTGTCCGGCGGCTACCGGCAGCGCATCGCGCTTGCCCGCGCCGTCTTCGGCCTGCCGAACCTCATCGTGCTCGACGAGCCGAGCTCCAATCTCGATGCCGACGGCGATCGCGCCCTGGCCGAATGCGCGCTGGAGCTGAAGCGTCGCGGCAGCACGGTGATAATCGTCTCGCACCGGCCCTCGACTTTGGCCAATGTCGACAAGATCCTGCTCTTGCGGGATGGCGCGGTCGAAGCCTTCGGCATGAGAAACGAGATCGTGGCGCTGCTCAACCAGCGCGCGGCACCGATCACGGTGGCGGCCCAATGACCGATATCGCCGCTACCTATCGCAACCTCGCCGGCACCGAAGATGCGGGCGCCAATGCGGACTCGATCCGGGCACCGGTGTGGATCGGCCTGCTCATCATCGCCGCCTTCTTCGGCGTGTTCGGCGGCTGGGCCGCGGTCGCGCCGCTCAATGGCGCGGTGCTTGCCGATGCGGTGGTGAAGGTCGAAGGCAACCGCAAGAGCGTCCAGCATTTCGATGGCGGCACGGTGAAGGAAATCCGGGTCAAGGATGGCGACATCGTCAAGGCCGGCGATGTGCTGGTGCTGCTCGACGATACCCGCGCCCGGTCGGAATTCAACCTCTATTCCCAGCAATATGCGCTGCTGCGCGCCACCGATGCCCGCATCCGCGCCGAGCTGGACGGCCATGAGGCGGTTGCCTTCCCGAACGACATCACCGCCGAGCACCAGGCCTATCTGCAGGACGCCATGGCCAACCAGATTGCCGACCTCGAGAGCCAGCGCGCCTCGATGGCCGGCGCCAGGCAGATCCTGCAGAAGCGCATCGCCGAGCTCGACGAGCAGATCGATGGCAAGCAGGCGCGCGTCGAATCCTTCCGCGCGCAGCTCAAGTCGACGATCGACGAAAAGGCAAGCCTCAACAAGCTGCTGAAGGCGGGACTGACGACGAAGCCGCGTATCCTGGAGCTCGACCGCTCGGCCTCCGATCTGCAGGGCCTGATCGACCAGGCGCTCGGCGAGATCGCCGGAAATCGCCAGAGCAAGGCCGAACTCGAAAGCCAGATCGCGCAGCTCACCAACGAGCGTCGCGCAAAACTTTCGGCCATGCTGATCGACACCCAGTCGAACCTTGCCGATCTGGTGCCGAAGATGTTTGCCGCACAGGCCACGGTGGACCGCGCCGAAGTGCGCGCGCCCTATGACGGCCAGGTGATGGACTTGACCGTCTTTTCGACCGGCGCGATCGTCGCGCCCGGCCAGACCATTTTGGATATCGTGCCGACCAGGAATTCGCTGATCGTTCAAGCGCAGGTCAAGGTCGAGGACATATCCAGCCTGCGCGCCGATATGACTGCCGAGGTCCGCTTCACCTCGTACAAGCAGCGCACGACGCCGGTCATCCACGGCCGCGTCACCCGCGTCTCGGCGGACCGCGTTACCGATGCCAAGACCGGCTTTCCCTATTACGTTGCCGACGTGGCGGTGAATCAGCAGGAACTCGCCGCCGCGCCGCAGATCCAGCTCTATCCCGGCATGCCGGCGCAGGTCATGATCGTCACCGAGGAACGCACCGCGCTGGACTACATTCTGGGGCCGCTGACCACGTCGCTCCATACGGCCTTCCGGCAGAAGTAGCGCGCGGACTGAAATCCTCGGGCCAGCTCTTCGGCTCTGTGCGTCGGTGCTCCAGCGCCACTACGCCGTTGCTGAACGGCACAGCAAAGACCAGCTTCAGTGCAAGCGGCTTGTAGACGGAAACAGCGGCTTGCCGCGGCCAGCAGCCGCAGGCCGTCGCCGAGGCCCGAATCTGCATGTCGTTGTGGCAGTTTGCCCGCTGATGTGGCCCACCTAGCAGCCGGCGGCAAGCTCATCGGCCTACTGCCCGAAGCGGTCGCCAGTGTAGCAACAAAACGTCGGCAACCTCGATGTGGAGCGCAGCTTGAGCATTGCCCGACAATGCTCGGCCACGGGCGATGCAGGCCAGACACGATCAGGCCACTTTGACGGTCGATCGCTGCCCTTCGCCAAGCGCTCACCACCCCGCAAACTAGGCCGGTCCCGCCCGCTCTTTAGACCTCGGATAGGTTTTGCCGGTATTTGTCGGAAAAAACAGAGCCGGAAAAGTCATGACCGAGATCTGGCACTCACTGCTGGCCAATCTTGCCCTGGTCTCCATCCTTATCGTCGCCTGGGACCTTGTGGCGGATTTCACCGGGCGTCTCTCGCGGCGGGCACAGTCGCTGCTTTTGGGCGTGGTCATGTGCGCGGGCGCGATCATTTCCATGGCGACGGCCTTGTCCGTCTCCGGCTTCATCGTCGACCTGCGCGCCGCGTTTATCGGAGCGGCCGCGTTCTTCGGCGGATGGCCGGCGATGTTCATCGCCGCTGCCGGCTCCATCGCCTATCGTCTTCATCTGGGCGGTCAGGGCGCCGAAGTCGGCGTCATGAGCATCCTGATCACCGCCGTCGTCGGTCTGGCCTGGCACCACATCGTCGCGGTCCGCTCGCGCACCATGTTCGACATACTCGGCCTCGGCCTGTCGGTCGCGCTGGCCGGGCTCATCACGCTTCTGGTCATTCCCTCGCAGGTCGTGACCGGCTTCGTGCAGCAGAGCACGTTGCCGTCGCTCCTGTTCCGCTTCCTGAGCACCTTCATCATTGCCGTGCTGCTCGACCGGCAGCAGCGGCGACGCGATCTCGCCATGTCCAACATGATATTCCGTGCCATGGTTCGCGAGCTGCCGGATAGTCTCAACGTGAAGGATGCGGAGGGGCGCTTCATCGCGGCCAATCCAGCCACCGCCGAACTGGTGCGCGCCGCCTCGGTCGAGGACCTTATCGGCAAGACGGATTTCGATTTCTATCCCAAGGACGTGGCCGAGCGCTTCAGGCAGGATGAATTGGGCGCGCTGGAGGCCGGGCAGACGTTGCGCATCGATCAGCCCGCGCTCCTGCCTGACGGCAGGCAGGGCTGGCTTTACACGCTGAAGGCGCCGTTCCGCGACGAGGCCGGCAAGATCGTCGGCGTCATCACCTACAATCGCGACATCACCGAGCAGAAGCGAAATGCCCAGCTCAAGAACGACTTCATTTCCACGGTCAGCCACGAACTGCGAACGCCGCTGACATCCATCCGCGGCTCGCTTGGCCTGATCGCAGCCGGCGTCGCGGGCGAGCTGCCGCCCAAGGCCGCCAACCTCGTCAACATCGCCCACAACAACAGCGAAAGGCTGGTTCTTCTCATCAACGACATTCTCGACATGGAGAAGATCGAGTCGGGCGTCATCACCTTCAAGATCAAGCAGATGCCCGTGCGTGCGGTGCTGGAGCAGGCCATCGCCGCCAGTTCCAATTACATGGCCGAGAGCGGGATACGCATCGTCCTGGTCGACGATGCCCCGCGCGCCGAAGCCAATATCGACCCCGATCGCCTGCACCAGGTGATGGCGAACCTGCTGTCGAATGCGATCAAGTTCTCCGATCCCGGCGGCACTGTCATGGTGAAGCTCCAGCGTCGCGAGCGCGACATGCTGCGCATCTCCGTTATCGATGAAGGCGCCGGCATCCCGGAAGCGTTCCGCA
Organism: Mesorhizobium sp. M1A.F.Ca.IN.022.07.1.1; assembly: GCF_003997575.1. Lineage (NCBI taxonomy): Bacteria > Pseudomonadati > Pseudomonadota > Alphaproteobacteria > Hyphomicrobiales > Phyllobacteriaceae > Mesorhizobium > Mesorhizobium sp. M1A.F.Ca.IN.022.07.1.1. The sequence continues at coordinate 4,127 of NZ_RZST01000227.1, read as the reverse complement.
ACCGCATATTCGGCAAGTTCGAGCAGGCCGATGCCTCCAGCACCCGCAAGAAGGGGGGCACCGGACTGGGCCTGAGCATCGTCAAGACCATCGTCGAAAAGCTCGGCGGCGCCGTGTCCTTCGAAAGCGAGGAAGGCAGGGGAACCTCGTTACACGTCGATCTTGCCGAAGCGCAGAGACAGGCCGAGAAGCCGGTTTTGGTCGAGCGCCGGTCGCGAAAGCGTGATGGCCGCCTGCGCGTCCTCATCTGCGAGGACGAGCCCGACATCGCTGCGGTGATCGCCGCGCTTCTCGACGCCGACGGCTTCTCCAGCGATGTCGCCCCCGATATCGGTACCGCAAAAGCGCTCCTGAACTCCCGCGACTATGTGGCGCTGACCCTCGACATCAAGCTGGCCGGTGAATCCGGCATCAAGCTCTTCCACGACATCAGGGTCTCGCCGGTGAATTCCGAGATTTCGGTCATCGTCATCTCCGCCATCGCCGACGAAGCCAGGCGCTCGCTGAACGGAACCGCCATCGGCATCGTCGACTGGCTGGAGAAGCCGGTGGATTCGGGGCGCCTTCACGCCGCTCTCGCCAAGATCCTCGCCAGCAAGGTCGAGCGGAGGCCGAGGATCCTCCACGTCGAGGACGACGAGGGCGTCCTTGCCGTGATGTCAGCGGGGCTCGGTCCGGGCGTCTTGATCGCTTCCGCCAAAACGCTGCAGGAGGCGCGGAAGGCGGTCGCAAAGCATCGCTTCGACCTGGTCATCCTGGACATACTGCTTCCCGACGGATCGGGACTGGATCTGCTCATCGATCTGCCGCTGGAAACCCAAGTCATCGTGTTCTCGGCGGCCGAGTTGGATCAGAACCTCGGTGACCGGGTGCAGGCGATGATGACCAAGACCAAGGCGTCGGAGATCGATGTCGCCAGGCTGGTCAGGAGCATGTTGGTCTCATCGCTCGATAGCGCCAGACCCGCCTCCAGTGCCAAGGAGTGATGATTATGCCGGCAAGGATCCTCTATGTGGACGACGAGGACGACATCCGCGAAATCGCCCAGATGTCGCTGGAACTCGAGCCGGAATTCGAGGTGCGGTCCAGCGCCTCGGGCATCGCAGCGCTGACCGATGCCGCCGATTGGCGCCCTGACCTCATCCTGCTCGACGTGATGATGCCGGACATGGACGGGCCGGAAACACTGAGGCGCCTGGCCGATTCGCCGCTGACCGCCGCGATTCCGGTGGCGTTCATCACGGCGCGCACCCAGACGCATGAGGTGGAGCGTTATCTCGCCATGGGAGCCGTGGGAGTGATCGCCAAGCCGTTCGACCCGCTGGCGCTTGCGGGCGAGGTGAGAAGGCTGCTTTCGGGGCGTTCCGGCCCGGTTTAGCCGGCGAGAAAGTCGCGCAAAAGATGCCTGTCGGCAAGGTCGGTTTTGCGTTTGCCGCTCCTATACCATGGCCCAATATTCATCTAGTGATTGTGTCGAAATGCGGCCGCCGCGAATCGGCTTTATCTAAGATCGCGCGGCGTCATCACTCCGGGGGGCGACGGAACCGGAGCAGGACTGGTGGTGGATGGAGCGAAGGCAAGAGTTCTGATCTGCGATGATGATCCCTTGTTGCTTGAGCTGATCGAATTCAGGCTAAGGGCGAAGGGATACGAGGTCATCAAAGCGGTGGACGGCGCCGAGGCGCTGGCGAAGGCGGAGCAGGACGGCCCCGACATCATCGTGCTCGACGCGATGATGCCCAAGGCCGACGGCATCGAGGTGCTGGCGCGCATCAAGGGCGACCCGGTGCTGTCGAAGACTCCGGTGGTGATGCTGACCGCCCGCAAGGCCGAGAAGGACATCGTTTCGGCGCTTGAGAAGGGCGCCGACGATTATCTGGTGAAGCCGTTCATTCCCGAGGAGCTACTGGCCCGGCTGGCGCGTCTCATCGCCCGCAAGGGCGGGAAGCGCTGATGCGGCGCGGCCGGCGCTCAGCCTTTGCCGCATGCCTGATCCTGGCGATCGCCGCCGCTCCCGGCGCGGCGCTGGCGCAGACTGTCGACGAGCTCTACGCATCCGGCGTCAAGGCCAGGCAGGCGCAGCATTTCGACGAGGCCGCCGATCTTTTCCGGCGCGCGCTGGCGTTGAAAGCTGACAATGCCGACGCTCTTGTGCAGCTTGGCTTCGCCGAGCTCGGCCGCAACGATCTGCCGGCGGCGCGCGACGCCTTTTCCAGGGCGCTTTCCCTTGCCCCGGCCTATCGCGATGCGAGCTTCGGCATGGCCCAGGTCGAATTCCGCTCCGGCAATCTGGATGCGGCGCTGCCGCTCGCCGAGAAGGTCGCTGAGGCAGAGCCCGGCAATGCCGACGCGGCAGCGCTTCTAGAGAACATCCGCAAGGCCAAGCAGGCCAGCCAGGCGAAGCCGGTTCCGGCTGCCGCGGCGCCGGCGAAGAAGCCGCCCCACCGGCGGCCCGATCCCGTCGCCATCCAGTTGGAGCAGGGCAGGCGGTTGCGGGCGGCGGGAAAGCCGGCCGAGGCCGAGACCGCCTATCGCCGCGCGCTCAAGCTGTCGCCCAGGAACACCGACACCCTGGTCGCGCTCGGCCTCGTTGTCGGCTCCACCCAGCGCTTCGACGAGGCCGGGCGGTTCTTCGACCGGGCGCTTGCGATCAGGCCCGGCCTTCTCGACGCTCGGTTGGGCAAGGTGCGCCTGGCGATCTGGCAGGGCGACGCGCCGCGCGCCCGCGCCCTGGTCGGTGATGTGCTGGCCTCAGCGCCGGACAATGTCGAGGCCCTCAACCTTGATGCGAGAATCGCCTTGCTCGAGGCCGACTACCAGCGGGCCGGGCAATCGTTGCAGCGCGCGCTGGCGCTCGATCCGCGCAATGCCGAGGCGCTGGTCGGGCTCGGCGACGTGCGCCGTGCCGAGGGCGACGACGAGGCCGCGCGGCAGGCTTACGGCCAGGCGCTCGCCATCGAGCCGGGTTCGGCCGATATCGAGCAAAGGCTGGCCGCGCCGCCGCCGCGCAAATGGCGGCTCGACCTCGGCAGCGAGGTGAGCGATCTCACCGACGGGCTTGGCGACTGGACCGACAGTTCGGCCGGCCTTTCCTATCGGCTATCGCCCCAAACGACGATCTCCGGCCGCACGCGGCTCGCCACCCGCTTCGGCAACACCGACGTCCAGATCGAGGGCCGCGTCGACCAGGCCTTCTCGCCGGCCTTCTCCGCCTATGCGCTGGCCGCGGCGACGCCGGATGCCGACTTTCTGGCGCGCTATTCGATCGGGGCCGGCGCTTCGTGGCAGGTCGTGGCGCCGGCGAAGGTCTTCGGCCCGCTTTCGCTCAACGTCGACGCCCGCTACGACAATTTCGCCGACGCCGACGTCACCAGCATCCAGCCCTGGCTGCAGGGCTATCTCCTCGACGGCCGTCTGGGGCTTTCCGCCCGCTGGGTGCATGCCGAGGACGATATCGGGACGCGCGCGGACGGCTATGTGCTTCGTGCCGACCTCGCGGTGACGCCGCATGTCAATCTCTTCGGCGGCTATGCCGACGCCCCCGAAATCTCCGACGGCACGCTGGTGCCGACGCGCACCGTCTTTGGCGGCCTCTCCGTCGACGTCAGCGATCCGCTGACGCTGCGCGCCAGCATCGCGCATGAACAACGCCCGACATTCGACCGAAGCATATTCGGGCTCGGGCTGACGGCGCGGTTCTGACCATGTGGTACGTCTGGAATCTCTCCATACTGCTCAGCGCGCTCTCCCTGGTGATCATGCTGTTTTTGATCGCGCGCCGTTTGCTGCGGGAGCGCCGGGACAGCGCCAGAGCCGGACAGCGGCGCCAGCTTCTGACGGCGCTGATCGCCTTCACCGAAGATCGCGACCGCCAGACGCTGAAAACGGCCATTCTTTCGGTGCCGCCGGGCGTGGCGATCGAGGCCGGCTTCGAGTTCGTTTCGCTGCTGCGCGGCGAGGAGCGTGACGAGGTCCTTGTCGCCTTCAACGAATGCGGCCTGCCGGCCCTCGTCGGCAGGCAGCTGGAACGGGGCAATGTGGCCGAACGCATCCACGCGGCCGAGATGCTGGCGGCGCTGGGGTCGCAGAATGCGACGGCTAGCCTGCTTTCGGCGCTGGACCAGGAC
>NZ_RZST01000226.1:0-9655 GCF_003997575.1 Mesorhizobium sp. M1A.F.Ca.IN.022.07.1.1 | reverse complement strand
AGGGGAGAAGACGGAAGGGGCTAAGCCTCCGTTGAATGGAGCAGGAATGATGGCTCTGGTGAAATCGGAGACCGGCGAGACGGTGCAGTGGGCCGCGATTACCGGCGTGATCGCGACCGTGTCGGTGTTCGCCATCGCGCAGGGGCTTTCCTATCCGCTGCTGAGCTTCATCCTGCAGCGTCAGGGCGTGTCGCCGGCGGTGATCGGCCTGTCGGCCGCGATGACGCCGGTCGGTTTCATCCTGTCCTCGCCGCTGATCCCGGGGCTGGCGCGCCGGTTCGGAGCGGGGCGGACTGCGCTCATCTGCGCCGGGCTCTCGGCCCTGGTGCTGGCGCTGATCGGCTGGACCCAGGACGTCTATTTGTGGTTCCCACTGCGCTTCCTGGTCGGCGCGGTCACCAATCCGCTTTATGTGCTCAGCGAAATCTGGGTGATCGCGCTGGCGCCGCCGTCGCGGCGCGGGCGCGTCATGGGCATCTATTCGACCATCATCTCGGCTGGGTTCGCGGCCGGACCGCTCTGCCTGCTGGCGGTCGGCACGGAGGGTTGGCCGCCTTTTCTGGTCGGCATCTTTGCTTTTCTTTTCTGCGGCGCCTGCCTGGCGGTCGTGGTGAAACGTCTGCCTAGGGTCGACGAGGCAGGTGAAAAAGTTTCTGTGCTGGGCTTCATGCCGCTCGCCTGGCTGCTCCTGTCGGCGGTCGTCGCCGCCGCCGGTTTCGAGCAGTCGGTGCTGGCGCTGCTTCCCGTCTATGGCACCCACTTCGACATTCCCGAGACGCGCATGTCGGCGCTGCTGTCGACGATGATCGCCGGCAACATCGCCATGCAGGTGCCGCTCGGCCTGCTCGCCGAAAGACTGACGGCGCGCCTCGTGCGATTCGGCTGTGTCTCGGTGACGGTTCTTGGCTGCGCGCTCTTGCCGGCGCTCATCGAGACGCCGCTGATCTGGCCTTGCGTCTTCATCTGGGGCGCGGTGTCCTACGGGATCTATACGATGTCGATCATCGAGCTCGGCGAGCGTTTTACCGGCTCGGCGCTGGTCGCGGGCAATGCCTCCTTCTCCTTGATGTGGGGCGTCGGTGGCATCCTCGTGCCGCCGCTGACCGGCGGTGTGATGGACCTGATCGGCGCCGCAGGGCTTCCGGTGACGCTCGGCGCGATCTGCGCGGCGCTGGCTGTAGCCACCGTCATTCGCCGGCGGGTGATGTAGGGCCGGCTGGCTGAGCGCAGGCAGCGCTGCTCTTGAATGTTGGCACGGCGAACGCGATGTAGGCAGGGCCGCCAGACCCGGAGACCAGCATGACCAGCCCGATGACCCAAACCCAGCCTGAATTGCCGGTCGAGGATCCTTTCCTGTGGCTGGAGGATCGCAACGGCAAGGAAGCGCTTGAGTGGGTCCATCGCCAGAATGCGACGACTGTCGCCGAACTGCAGGGCGATCCATCCTATCAGGCGGCATTCGAGACCGCGCTCGACCTGATGACGGCCGAGGACAATATCCCGGTCGGATCGGCGCTCGCCGGTTACGTCTACAATTTTTGGCAGGACAAGACCAACGCGCTGGGCTTGTGGCGCCGCGCGACAGTCGCCTCCTACAAGACCGACAAGCCGGATTGGGAAACGATCCTCGATTTCGATCAGCTCTCGGCCAAGGAAGGCGTGAAATGGGTGTTCGGTGGCGCGAGCCGGCTCTATCCCGATTTCGACCGCTGCCTGCTGTTCATGTCGCCGGACGGCGGCGACGCCAGCGAGATGCGCGAGTTCGACATTGCGAAGAAATCCTTCGTCGAGGACGGGTTCCGGGCACCGGCTTCGAAGTCGGGGTTTTCCTGGCTGGACAGGGATACGGTGATCGTCTCGGCGGCTTTCGAGGACGAGGACAAAACTCAGTCAGGCTATCCGCGGGTGATCAAGCTCTGGCGGCGTGGCACGAAGCTGGAGGAGGCGACGCCGATCTTCGAGGGCGAAAAAAATCATCTCGCGGTCGGCGGCGGCGTGGAGTTCGATGGCGACAAGAAACTTGTCATGCTCGGCAAGACCATCGACTTCTTCACCTCGCACAGTTTCCTTCGGCTGGCTTCGGGCGAGAACCGGCGCATCCCGCTGCCCGACGACGCGACCGACACCGCGATCTTCAAGGGACAGCTGGTCTTTGGCGTCCGCAGTCCGTGGACGGCGCCGGACGGCACGCGCTGCCTGCCGGATGGGCTCTATTCCGTGGATTTCGACCGCTGGATTGAAACCGGTTCGTTCGAGCCGGTCGAGACGCTGCTCAAACCGGAGCACCGCGTTTCAATCGCAGGTCTCTCGAGGACGCAGGACCGGCTGTTCATCAACCTGATGGACAATGTGCGCGGCAAGGTCGTCGTTTGCGACCGCACCGGCAATGGCTGGTCGGTGAAGCCGGTCGACCTGCCCGACAACGGCAATGTCGGCATCAGCCATGCCGAGCATTTCGGCTCCAGCGTCTCCTTCTCCTTCACCGATTTCCTGACGCCGAGCTCGATCATTTGGTCGGACGACAATGGCGACTCGCTTCAAACCGTGAAATCGCAGCCGGCGCGCTTCGATGCATCGCCCTATGTTTCGGAGCAGTTCGAGGCGCGCTCGAAGGACGGTACGATGATCCCGTATTTCGTCGTCAGGCGGCGCGACCAGACGGGACCGGTGCCGGCGCTGCTCTATGGCTATGGCGGCTTCGAAGTACCGCTCTTGCCCGGCTATGCCGGTATCCGCGGCAGGCTCTGGCTGGACAAGGGCAATGCCTATGTGCAGGCCAATATCCGCGGCGGCGGCGAGTTCGGCCCGGCGTGGCATCAAGCGGCGCTCAAGGGCAAGCGCCAGAAAGCGTTCGATGATTTCGCCGCGGTCGCCGAGGATGTGGTCAGGCGCGGCATCACCACGGCGGCACAACTCGGCATCCAGGGCGGCTCGAATGGCGGCCTGCTGACCGGCGTCTCGCTGACGCAGCGTCCGGAGCTGTTCGGCGCCGTCATCATCGACGTGCCGCTGCTCGACATGCTGCGCTACACCGAACTGCCGCCCGGTGCCTCGTGGATGGCGGAATATGGCGATCCGTCAAAGCCGGAGGAGGCTGCATGGCTCGCCGCCTATTCACCCTATCAGCGTGTGGCGACCAGTGCCGTTTATCCGCCGGTGCTGCTGATGACCTCGACCGCGGACGACCGCGTCCATCCGGGGCATGCGCGCAAGATGGCGGCGCGGCTCCAGGCCGCCGGTCACGGCAAGACGCTGTTCTTCGAGGAGACCGAAGGCGGCCATGGCGGGCGCGGCGATCGCCGGCCCCAGGCCGCGCAAACGGCGATGCGCTACGTCTTTCTGCATCGCACGCTTGCCGGTCCAGCTTGAATTGCTGGCCGTTGGCGGCTTAAGGTGCCGCCATGGTCCGCATCAGCACATCAGGCGCCTTCGGGGTCGCGGTGACGCCGTCACCGCGCACGCTGCGCGCCGAGCTTTTGCGGCTCTGCGCCCGCATCGGCTATTCGCCGCCCCGTTTCCTCTGACGAATCCGCCCCGGCCACCGCCGGATTGATTCAAGAGGAAAGACAAACCCATGACCTATCAGAACTATTCGCTGAAGCAGCTTCAGCAGATCGATGCCGCGCATCACCTTCATCCCTTCACCGACCATAAGGAACTGCGTGAAGCGGGCTCTCGCATCATCACCCACGCCAAAGGGCCGTTCATCTATGATTCCGACGGAACGGAAATCCTCGACGGCATGGCGGGCCTCTGGTGCGTCAATGTCGGCTACGGCCGCGACGAACTGGCGGAGGCCGCCTGCGCCCAGATGAAGGAGCTGCCCTACTACAACTCCTTCTTCAAGTGTTCGACGCCTACACCGGTGCTGCTGTCGCAGAAGCTGGCGGAACTGGCGCCGGAGCATGTCGGTCAGGTCTTCTACGGCTCGTCCGGCTCCGAGGCCAACGACACAGCGCTGCGGCTCGTGCGCCACTATTGGGCGCTCGAAGGCAAGCCTGAGAAGAACCGGATCATCTCGCGCAAGATGGCCTATCACGGCTCGACGATCGCCGGCACCTCGCTCGGCGGCATGGAGCCCATGCACAAGCAGCTCGGCGGCGCGGTGCCGAACATCGTCCATGTGATGATGCCCTATGCCTATGAGCTCGCGCTGGCCGGCGAAAGCGACCACGATTTCGGCCTGCGCGCCGCCAAGGCCGTCGAGGACGCCATCCTCGAAGCCGGCGCCGACAAGGTCGCGGCCTTTATCGGCGAGCCGGTGATGGGTGCGGGCGGTGTGAAAATCCCGCCGATCAGCTACTGGCCGGAGGTGCAGCGCATCTGCCGCAAATACGATGTGCTCTTGATGCTCGACGAGGTGATTACCGGCTATGGCCGCACCGGCGAATGGTTCGCGGCGCAGACCTTTGACGTCCAGCCCGACACCATCACCACCGCCAAGGCGCTGACCTCCGGCTACCAGCCGCTGTCGGCGCTCCTGGTCGGCGACCGCATCAGCAGGACGCTCGTCGAAAAGGGCGGCGAGTTCTACCACGGCTACACCTATTCCGGTCACCCGGTCGCGTGCGCGGTGGCCCTGAAGAACCTCGAGATCATTGAACGGGAAGGTCTGGTCGAGCGCGTCAGGACCGACACCGGTCCCTATTTCGCGCAGGCGCTGCAGGAGCGCATCGCCGGCCACAGGCTGGTCGGCGAGGTGCGCTCGATCGGTCTTATGGGTGCGATAGAGATCGTCAAGGACAAGGCGACCAAGGAACGATACCTGCCGTCGGGAAGTGCGGCGGTCGTCGTGCGCGATCACGCGATCTCGCAGGGCATGATGCTGCGCGCCACCGGCGACACGATGATACTGTCGCCGCCGCTGATCTGGACGCGCGACACCATCGACATGGCCTGCGAGCGCATCGCCAAGGCGCTCGACCTTGCGGAGGCGGATTTGCGGAAGCGCTGAGAAAACACAGCCGGGCGCCCTTGCTGGAGGGTGCCCGGCGACCCGAATCTGCAGCGAAGCCTTGCCGAGACGCAAAAACCGCGTCCCAGAAGGGAACGCGGCTTTGCCAGATACGCATGGCGTTTCGCTACTCGAGACCTGCGAAACTTACGGGCTCCGGTACGCGAGACCTGATCCGGAGCGCCGGGCGGTTGCGATGTCCGCCTCGCAGTCCGTTTTAAAGGCACATCGTTACCGGTGAGTTAGCGAGACCTTAAGCAAATCTAAATTTGCCGGATTTCTGTCGAAAAAATTTGCTAATAACCCTTTGCAAGCAGCTGCTTAGGTTTGATCGCCGCGCAGGAAATTTATGATGCCGGAAAAGTCGGCGCCTGCGTTGCCCTGCGCATTGAACAGAGCGTAGAGCTGCGTCGCCTCGGCGCCCAGAGGCGTCACGGCGCCGGCGCTTTGCGCGGCCTCCTGCGACAATTTCAGGTCCTTGAGCATGAGGGCGGCAGCAAATCCCGGCTTGTAGTCGCGGTTGGCGGGCGACGCCGGAACAGGGCCGGGCACCGGGCAGTAAGTGGTCAGTGACCAGCACTGGCCGGAGGAGGTGGAGGCGACGTCGAACAGCGCCTGGTGCGACAGGCCGAGTTTCTCGGCGAGCACAAAGGCTTCGGCGACGCCGATCATCGAAATGCCGAGAATCATGTTGTTGCAGATCTTGGCGGCCTGGCCGGCGCCGTCACCGCCGCAATGAACGATGCGGCCGGCCATCGGCTTCAGGATCGGCTCGGCAGAGCCGAATGCTACATCCGACCCGCCGGCCATGAAAGTGAGCGTGCCGGCGGTGGCGCCGCCGGTGCCGCCGGACACAGGCGCGTCGATCGAAGGCAAGCCGTGCCTGGCGGCAATGGCGTGAGCCTTGCGTGCCGATTCGACATCGATGGTCGAGGAATCGATCAGCAAGGCGCCTTTCTTCGCCTTGGGCGCGATGTCCTCGTAGACCGACAACACATGCTTGCCGGCGGGAAGCATGGTGATCACCACGTCGGCGTCCTTCACCGCGGCGACGGCATTGGCCATGACGGTGACGCCATGCTCTTTTGCGATCGTGAGGTTCTCCGGCACGAGGTCGAAGCCTTGCACCGCATACCCCGCCTTTACGAGGTTGGCAGCCATTGGGTTGCCCATATTGCCAAGGCCGATGAAGGCGATCGTTGCCATCGTTGTCTCCCGAAATTTGCTGCTTCAGCGGCCGATCAGCGTTCGCGCGATGATGACGCGCATGATCTCGTTGGTGCCTTCGAGGATCTGGTGGACGCGCAGATCACGCACCAGCTTCTCGATGCCGTAATCGTGCAGATAGCCGTAGCCGCCATGCAACTGCAGCGCCTCGTTGGCGATGTCGAAGCCGATGTCGGTGACGAAGCGCTTGGCCATCGCCGACCATTTGCCGGCATCCGGCGCCTTGCGATCGAGCTTCGAGGCGGCGGCATAGAGGAAGATGCGGGCCGCCTGCAGCTCCGTCTCCATGTCGGCCAGCCTGAACTGCAGGGCCTGGAACTGGTTGATCTTCGATCCGAAGGCCTTGCGCTCGCTCGTGTAGGCGAGCGCCTTGTCGAGCGCCGACTGCGCGCCGCCCAGCGAGCAGGCGGCGATGTTGAGCCGGCCGCCGTCGAGCCCGGCCATGGCGATGCCGAAGCCCGCGCCTTCGGTGGCAAGCAGGTTCTCGGCCGGCACCTTGCAATCCTCGAAGATGACCTGGCGGGTCGACTGCATATGCCAACCCATCTTGTGCTCATTGGCGCCGAAGGAGAGGCCGGGCGCATCCTTGGGCACCACCAGGGTCGAAATGCCTTTGGGCCCGTCGCCGCCGGTGCGCGCCATGACGACATAGAGGTCGCTGTCGCCAGCGCCGGAGATGAACTGCTTGGCGCCGTTCAAGACATAGTCGCCGCCGCTCCTCACCGCTCTCGTCTTCAAGGCGGCGGCATCGGAGCCGGAGCCGGGCTCGGTCAGGCAATAGCTCGCCAGCCATTCCATGGAGGTCAGCTTCGGCAGGAAGCGCCGGCGTTGCTCGTCGCTGCCGAAGCGGTCGATCATCGACGCCGCCATGTTGTGGATGGAGATGAAGGAGGAGAAGGCCGGATCGGCATGCGCCAGCGCCTCGAAGATCAGCACCGCATCCAGCCGACCGAGCGCCGAGCCGCCGACATCGTCGCGGACATAGATGCCGCCCAGGCCGAGCGGCCCGGTCTCGCGGATCACGTCGGCCGGAAAGTGCTTTGCCCGGTCCCAGTCGAGCGCGTTCGGCGCGACCCGATCGGCCGCGAAGGCCTCAGCCATCTCCTTCATGGCGCGCTGTTGCTCGGTGAGTTCGAATTGGCCAGTGCCCGCATCGACTGCAGCGTCCATGGCGTGCTCCCTGTCGTTTCAGGCCTTGTGGCCTGTCGTTTTTGGCTTTGCGCAGCGATCAATCTAGACCAATGATGCCGCCGCGCAACCCAGCCCGCCGCGGACCGGCTGTGCATGGATTGATCAACGGAGTCTTGCGTGCCGACAATTTTCGATCAGCTGCTGGACCGGTTCCACTTCTATCTCGCCGGCATCGACAGCGATCTGGTTGCGGACGCCGTCGCGCGCATCGATTGGCACATGCCCTCTCGTTCGCGCGAACCACGTGCGCTTCGTTGCCTTCGCCATCTCGATCGGATTGCGGAGCTTGCGCCGCGGGACGCCGGGCCGGTGACGCGGTTCATCGCGGACCATCGCAATGAGCTGTGCTGGGGCCAGACTTATACCGCTGCCGATTTCGGACAGCTCTTCATCGACAATTACGGCTGGCTGGAGGTGTTCGGCACGCGGGGGCATTTCGCCAATGACGAGGTCGCGGGCGGCCTGCTGATCCTCGGGCCCGACAGTGTCTACCCAGACCACCACCACACCGCCGAGGAGATCTACATTCCGCTGACCGGCAGCACCGAGTGGCGCATGGGCGGGGCCGGCTTTCGGGTTCGAGCGGCGGGCGAAATCATCCACCATGCGTCCAACGTCAATCACGCCATGCGTACCGGCAAGGAGCCACTGATGGCGCTCTATATCTGGCGAGGTGGACCGCTCGCGCAGAAATCGATCATCGGCGCGGAGGGCAGGGGCTGATGGCCAGGGCGATCATGCTGCAAGGCACCGGCTCGGATGTCGGCAAGACGGTGCTGGTGGCGGGGCTCTGCCGGGCAGCAAAAAAACGCGGACTGAAGGTCAGGCCGTTCAAGCCGCAGAACATGTCCAACAACGCCGCCGTCGCCGACATCCCCGGCAACAACAAGACCGGCGGCGGCGAGATCGGCCGCGGGCAGTGGCTGCAGGCGCTGGCCTGCGGGGTGAGGCCGACCGTGCACATGAACCCGGTGCTGCTCAAGCCGCAAAGCGACATCGGCTCGCAAGTGGTGGTGCAGGGCAAGGTTTTTGGCGAGGCGCGGGCGCGCGACTATCAGGCAATGAAGGCCAGGCTGATGGATGCGGTGCTCGATTCCTGGGCGAAGGTCGGCGAGGACGCCGACCTCGTCATCGTCGAGGGCGCCGGCTCGCCGGCCGAGATCAACCTTAGAAGCCGCGACATCGCCAATATGGGCTTTGCCACGCGTACCAACGTCCCGGTGGTGCTTATCGGCGACATCGACCGCGGCGGCGTCATTGCTTCCGTCGCCGGCACGCATCTGATCCTGCCGGAGGAAGACCGGCGCATGATCGCCGGCTATCTCATCAACAAGTTCCGCGGCGATGTCTCGCTGTTCGACGATGGGGTCAGCGCCATCGGCAAGTTTACCGGCTGGCGCTGTTTCGGCGTCGTGCCCTGGCTGAAGTCCGCGGCAAGGCTGCCGTCCGAAGATTCGGTTGTGCTCGAGCGACTTGCCTCGGGCGAAAGGCGGGCGCTGAAGGTGGCGGTGCCCATGCTGGCGCGGATCGCCAACTTCGACGATCTCGATCCGCTCAAGGCCGAGCCGCAGGTCGAGGTGGTGTTCGTGCCGCCGGGAAAGCCGCTCCCGGAAGATGCCGGGCTGGTGGTCATTCCGGGCTCGAAATCGACCATCGGCGATCTGATAAAATTCCGCGAGAATGGCTGGGATCGCGACCTTGCCGCGCACCGCAAACGCGGCGGCCATGTCGTCGGCATCTGCGGCGGATATCAGATGCTCGGCCGCAAGGTTCGCGACCCCGATGGCATCGAAGGCAGCGTCATCGAGACGGAGGGCCTTGGCCTGCTCGACATCGAGACGGTGATGGAACCGGAAAAGACGGTGCGCAACTCGAGCGCTCATTCGGTGCAATTCGGCCTGCCGCTCGAAGGCTACGAGATCCATCTCGGCCGCACCACCGGCCCGGACGCCGCGCGGCCTTCGGCGATCATCAACGGCCTCGAGGACGGCGCGGTCTCCGCCGATGGCAAGGTTATCGGCACCTATCTGCATGGGCTGTTTGCAGCGGACGCTTTTCGCGCGGCCTACCTTGCGAGCCTCGGGGTCAAGGATGGGGGCATCGACTATCGCGCCGAGGTCGAGAAGGCGCTGGACGAGGTCGCGGCCGAGCTGGAGAAGCATCTCGACTGCGATGCGATTTTCGGGCTGGCGCGGTAGGTCCTCCCGTCGATGCGCATACGCTTGCCATTAGCGAAAGCTTCCGCCGCGTCGCTTCGCTCCTTGCTCCGCCCGTGGATGACGA
>NZ_RZST01000225.1:0-9764 GCF_003997575.1 Mesorhizobium sp. M1A.F.Ca.IN.022.07.1.1 | reverse complement strand
ACCTTGAGTTCCTCGCGCAGACGGCGCAGCAGTGCGAACACCTGGCGGCCGGCATCGCCCAGCGCGCCGATCGGCATCACCAGCGGATCGACGACGACGTCATGCGCGGGAATGCCGTGATCGGCGCAGCGCTCGACGATCTTCTTGGCGACCGCGAAGCGGACGTCCGGATCCATCGAGATGCCGGTCTCGTCATTTGAGATGGCGACGACCGGAACGTTATATTTCTTGATCAGCGGCAGGATGGCTTCAAGCTTCTCTTCCTCGCCGGTGACGGAGTTGACCAGCGGGCGCCCCTTGGCGACCTTCAGCGCCGCCTCGATCGCGGCGGTCACCGAAGAGTCGATCGACAGCGGCAGATCGACCAGGTTCTGCACGATCTCCAGCGTCTGCACCAAAAGCGCCGGCTCGGTCGCATTGGGGTCGACGGCAGTGACGCCGGCATTGACGTCGAGCATGGTGGCGCCGCAGGCGGCCTGTTCCAGCGCATCCTTGATGACGGTCTCGAAGTTGCCGGCCACCATCTCGGCGGCCAGCTTCTTGCGGCCGGTCGGGTTGATGCGCTCGCCTATCACGCAGAAGGGCTGATCGAAGCCGATGACGATTTCTCGGGTCGCCGAGGCGACGATGGTGCGGGTCATGCAATCTCTCCGTCGGGATATAAAGAGTTCTTTATATCGTTATCTGGTCTTGTTCAAGCGGACGGGTGCCGGCCGCGCCTTGGACTTTAAGTTCATGTATGTCGTTGCCCCAAACCGGTTCTCACTTTTGGGCGACATACATCAATGCGCGGTCTTCACCATGTCGACCTGGGTTTCGGTAATCTCGTCGTGCAGTATGTGGTCGAGCCGCTCCGCGACGATCTGGTCGTCGCGACGGATCTCCCGTTTCCAGGGCTGGCGGCCTTTCAGCACGCCGGATTCATCGACGATCTCGGCGACATACTCTTCCTGGCGGTAGGCCATCACATGGACGCCGGCGACGCCCGCAATTTCCTTCACCTCGTTGATGATGTCGATGCAGAGCTGCTTGCCTTCCTTCTTCTGGTCCTGCGCGCCTTCGAGCCGCTTGATCACCGCATCGGGGATATGGATGCCCGGCACGTTGGAGCGGATCCATTTGGCGGTCTTGGCAGAGGCGAGCGGCCCGACGCCGCACAGGATGAAGACTTTTTCGGTGTGGCCGAGGTCGCGCGCCTTTTGCATGAAGGTTCGGAACATCGGCACATCGAAGCAATATTGCGTCTGCACGAATTGCGCGCCGGCGGCGATCTTCTTGCCGAGATGGATGGGACGGAAATCGTAAGGCGGCGCGAAGGGGTTTACGGCAGCACCGAGGAAGACCTGCGGCGGCGTCGTCAGCTTGCGGCCGGACAGGAACTTGCCGTTGTCGCGCATGATGCGGATGGTTTCGAGCAGCGACATGGAATCGAGGTCGAAGACCGGCTTGGCGCCCGGCTGATCGCCGGCCTGCACGCCGTCGCCAGTGAGGCAGAGCATGTTGGCGACGCCCATTGCCGCCCCGCCCAGCACGTCGCCCTGAATGGCGATGCGGTTCTTGTCGCGGCACGCGATCTGCATGATCGGGGCGTAGCCCATGCGGGTCAAAAGCGCGCAGATGCCGACCGACGACATGTGGCAGTTGGCGCCGGAGGCGTCGACCGCGTTGATGGCGTCGACCCAACCGTCGAAGATCTTGGCTCGGTTGTAGACGTCTTCAGGGTCGGCGCTGTCGGGCGGGTTGAGCTCGGTCGTCACCGCGAACTCGCCGCGGCGCAGCACGCGCTCCAACCGACCGCGCGACGAATGGCCGGGCAGGGGATCGAGCGGCAGGTGAACGCCGGCCGGGTTCTCGTCGCGCTGGTGGCGGATGCTCATGCTGAAGCTCCGGGGTTCTGCGGGTTCTGGGCGGCTTCACGCGCCGCGGCCGCCTGCGCGGTCACCCTGAGCCAGGCCGAGGTTTCGCGCAGCGACTGATCGACCGGCTTCTGCACGGTGAGGATTTTGTCGCCATGCTTCATGTTGCGGGAGCCTTCCCAGGCCTTGACCCAGACGCAGGGCATGTCCGGCTCGACCTCGCAATTGCCGTTGGCGCGTACGCCGCCGCAGGGGCCGTTGCGCAGCTGCTTCGGGCAGTTCATCGGGCACGACATGCCAGTGGAGGAGAGCACGCACTGGCCGCACATGCGGCAGTCGAACATGAAGCCCTTGACGCGTTTCTCGACGAATTTCACCGGCGCTTCGACGCGGCCGTAGCCGATGCCCTTCCACAAAGGATGCAAGAGCAGGAAGACATCGGCGAACCTGCCATAAAACCATTCGAGCAGTCGCGAATGGCGGATGGACCACAACCTCACGGCAAAAGTGCGCTGAACGCGGCGTTGCGGCGACACGTCCGCAGGCTTGTAGTCGGACTTCGGCGCCGCCTTCTTGACCAGGGTCGCCTGGGTGACCGCCGGCTGCTTCTCAGACATTTTCTTTCCCGCCAGCCTTGACCAGAGCGACCAGCCGCTCGCGGTCATATTTCGTATCGAGTTCCTGGTAGGCCTTCTCGACCTCGGCTTCGATGTCGTCGCCGACCGGAACCGGATCGGCCTTACGCCATTCGGCGAGGTAATCGTCGGTGCCGCCGGCGCCGGTGCGCATGGCGCACATGTCGATCGCCTCGGTGAAGCGCAGCGGCAACTCGCGCTTGGCGTTCTGCCGGCCTTTCTTGACGATGACCTGCGCAGGGATATCGCGCCAATAGACGACGATCAGATCGGCCATGAATTCTCAACTCCTCGATGTTGGGAGCATTGCCGCATGCGCCCTTGTGCCGCTTGTTATGGGACGACGCGCGCGCCTTCAAAAGCGACGCTGGCGATGACGCAAAGCGAGTGCTGAATTTCCGACGCCGGCAGATTACCAGACGCGCTTCGTCAGGCCGGTCCAGAGGTAGGACCAAATCGTCGGGTGAAACCACTGTTTCGAGGGCAGGCCGGGATCGATCGTCGTAAGTTTTCCCGCCAGCGCCTCGGCCACTGCCTGGACGCAGATGTCGCGGGAAAATGCCGCCTGCCGCAGCGCGTAGCTGGCGATGGTGTCGCCGCGTTTCGACTTGCCGCGCGCCTGCTTCAGCACTCCGCCGGTGTCGACGCCGGCATCGACCAGATGCACAGTGGTGCCGAAATTCCCTCGATCACCGGAGGCCAGCGCCCAGTAGCCGCCATTCATGCCACGATATTTCGGGGCAATGCCGGCGTGATAGTTGAGCACCGGGCAAGGCATCTTCGCGAGCATATTCCTCGACAGCAGCCGGCAGCCGGCGAGGAGCACGACGCCCGGCCCGATCTTCTCGATCGCCTGAAGGCATTCCGGACCGTTGGCGGAAGGCACATGGATGATCGTCTGGGTCGGGCGAGGTTCTGTCTCGAGCTTTTCCTCGGCAATCAGCCGTGCAGCATGGCCGGCAAAGAACCGCTTGCCAAGCCTGGTCAGCACCATCGTGCCGAGCTGGCCGATGGCCGAGATCCAGCCCTGGCGGCGGGCGCGGCCGAGCAGCAAACGCTTTTTTGATTCAGGGGTTTCGAGGATGACACTCACAGGGCCGACGCGATCGGCGATGGCGTTGACGATTGCCCAGATATGCGGACCGCCTTCGGTGACGACAACAGTCCGCCGCGGACCGGATTCCGACGTTGCCATGGCAAGCACCCGCTCTCAAAGTCGGGCGCATGCTAGGGAGAGCGGGTTAACCCTTAGTGAGCCAATGGTCGCGCATGATCCTGGTCCGAAAACTCTGCAACTTTTCGGGCTCAGTCAGCGCTTGAATTCCATGATGTCGAGCTTCGATTCATAATAGGGCGCGGGGAATTCGATGCGCCACTCGGTGGCACTGTTGCGGAAGGCATAGCCCACTTGGTCGCTTTCGGCGCCGCTGCCATAGGGCTTGGCCTTTTCGTCATTGACCGAAAACGAGCCGAGATAGATGGCGCGCTTCTCACCGTCGTCGAAGAAGCGACCGGTGGTGCGCTGCGAGCCGCTGATCTTCTGCAGCCGCCAACCCGAGCCGTCCCCGGTGACCTTACACTTGAACCAGCCATAGATAACTAGCGGGCTCAAGCCGCCGGCCTTGATGGTGCGACATTTCCAGTTGCCGGTCAGATCCTTGTCGGAGAAAGCGACCAGCGGCTTGGAGAGCAGCGCATCGAGTTGCTTGACCTCAGCCGGATCGCCGGCCTTTGCCTCTTCGAGAGCCGCCTTGCGCGTTTCGCCATATTTATCCAGTCGCGCCTTGTCTGCGGCGGTGATCAGCTTCTGCAACTCGCCGTCGGCATAGGCGGGCAGGGCGAAGCCCATAAGGCAAAGGGCGGGAAGCAGCAGGGGAGGGATCATGGGGGGTTTCCGAAACGGGGGGTGGGATAGCTGTTTGGTCGGCTGGGGGCACAACTTACCCGTTCGCAGGCCGCTGTCATCCGGCTTGCCAGCGGAGGCGAGGGGGCTTCGTCTGCAAGTCGATCGTCCGTTCCGCTGGCCGCCGTTGAAGCAGCCCTGCTCGAGCCTCAAGCGTTGGCTGCCGCCCGCGCCAGTTCGCTCGTCAGATCGCCATAGCCGGTCGAGCGGCGCTCGTAGGCGAGGCCGAGCATGGCGGCGGCTTTCTCGGCAACCTTGTCGAGATCCGGATCGTCGGTTTGCGCGAGATAGATCAGCTTCTCGTAATTGCCGAAATAGTCCTTGATAAGCTCGGGATGCCTGTCGAGCCCGAGCGGCTTGATGAAGAAGGCGTCGAATTGGCGACAGAGGAAGTCGGTCATGTAGAACGACATCATGTCGCCGTCGGCGACCTTCGCATAGGCATCCATGCCCTGGTAGAAGGCGAAGCAATGCGGGCCGGCCATGCGCTCCACGCCATGCTTCTCGATCACGTGGTCGAGCATGCCGCCGGTGCCGCAATCGGCATAGCCGACGAAGATGTGGTTGTAGCCTTCCGCTTTGGCCTTTTCGATGGCCTTGTCCATGGCCGGCGCGATGCGGTCCGGATAGAAGTGGAACTCGGCCGGCAGGCAGGTCAACTCAAGGTGATCGAGCTTTAGCTGTTGCTTGACGGCCAAAACTTCGCGCGCAATCATCCCGCAGGCGATGACGAGCAGCCTGTCTGTTTGATTCGGTTTCGTTTTTTGCGTTTTGACCATGAACCAGTCGAGCCGGTTTTCGCTGCGGGGCTAATTATCTGTTGAGGGAGACACCCATGAAACTGCTACGCATCGCGCCGATTGCCATCCTTGCCTGCGCGCTTGCACTCACCGCCTGCGCCAACACCATTCGAGGCGTCGGCAAGGACGTCAAATCGACGGCGAGGGCGGTCAAAGACACTGTCGCCAACTGATCGTTCAGCCTCATCATCATCTGGGAACAAAAAAGCCGCGCTGCAAGGCGCGGCTTTTTTCGATCCATCCTGATGCCCTGGGATCAGGCGGAAGCGCGAACGTTGTGCTTGCGCTTCATGAAGTCCTTGGCGGTCTCGACCGCCACCGCGGCATCGCGGCAATAAGCGTCGGCGCCGACGGCCTTGCCGAATTCCTCGTTGAGCGGCGCACCGCCGACCAGCACGACGTAATCGTCGCGAATGCCCTTTTCCTTCATCGTGTCGATGACGACCTTCATATAGGGCATGGTCGTGGTGAGCAGCGCCGACATGCCGATGATGTCAGGCTGATGCTGCTCGATCGCTTCCAGATATTTCTCGACCGCATTGTTGATGCCGAGGTCGATGACATCGAAGCCGGCGCCTTCCATCATCATGCCGACGAGGTTCTTGCCGATGTCGTGGATGTCGCCCTTGACGGTGCCGATCACCATCTTGCCCTGCTTGGGCGCGCCGGTGGCGGCAAGCAGCGGGCGCAGGATGGCCATGCCGGCCTTCATGGCATTGGCCGAGAGCAGCACTTCCGGCACGAACAGGATGCCGTCGCGGAAATCTTCGCCGACGATGCGCATGCCTTCGACCAGCGCCTCGGTCAGCACCGTGTAGGGCTGCCAGCCGCGCTCAAGAAGGATATGCGTGCCTTCCTCGATCTCTTCCTTCAGCCCGTCATAAAGGTCGTCATGCATCTGCTGCACGAGTTCCTCGTCGGAAAGCTCGGAAAGGATGATCTCGTCGTCGGACATTTTTTCCTCGGGCTCCTTGCTGCTCGGAATGCTTGCTGCAGCTCAAAAATCGATGCGCCAATACCTAACCCGCGAGGGCAAGGTAGCCATAGCTGATTTGCGACTTCCCGCAAAAGGAAAGCGACTGAAAAGTTGGCGGTTTTCTTGTCGATTTTGCGACAGGCGTTGGCGCTGGCGGGCCGTTTCCAATAGGGTGCATGGCTACGATCCGGAAAGAAGCGGCGGCGAACCGGCCGCCAGCCAATTCAGGCCCAAATCTAAAATCTATAGGAAGAACGATCATGAGCGATAACGCGGCAGTCGAGCAGGAAGCGTCGGGCGGACGACGCGGACGCGGCGCCAGCGGCGGCGCGGCGGCCAGGCGCGCGGCGCGCGCAGGCGGCGGTCCGGGCACCCAGCTCACCTATATCAAGCGCAAGATCAACGTCTACGAGGTCCTCGACGAGGAAGGCCTGGCGCTGATCGAGAAGAACACAGACACGGTGCTGGAAGAGATCGGCATCATCTTCCGCGACGACGCCGAGGCGCTCGCGCTGTGGAAAGAGGCCGGCGCCGATGTGAAAGGCGAGCGCGTGCATTTTCCCAAGGGGCTTTGCCGCTCGCTGCTCAAGACCGCGCCTTCGATCTACACCCAGCATGCGCGCAATCCGGAGCGTTCGGTGCAGATCGGGGGCAAGGGAACGGTGTTCGCGCCGGTCTACGGCCCGCCCTTCGTGCGCGACCTCGACGGCAACCGCCGCTACGCAACGCTTGAGGATTTCCAGAATTTCGTGAAGCTCGCCTATATGGCGCCGTCGATCCACCATTCGGGCGGCACGGTATGCGAGCCGGTCGACGTGCCGGTCAATAAGCGCCATCTGGATATGGTCTATTCGCATATCCGCTATTCGGACAAACCGTTCATGGGCTCGGTGACGGCGCCGGAGCGGGCCGAGGACACCGTGGCGATGGCCAAGATCGTGTTCGGCGAGGATTTCGTCGAGAACAACACGGTGCTGACCAGCCTGATCAACGCCAACTCGCCGATGGTGTTCGACGAGACCATGCTCGGCGCGCTGAAAGTCTATTCGCGCCACAACCAGGCCTGCATTGTCACGCCGTTCATCCTGGCCGGCGCGATGAGCCCGGTGACGGTTGCCGGAACGCTGACGCAGATCCTGGCCGAGGTGCTTGCCGGCGCCTCGTTCACGCAGCTGATCAGGCCCGGCGCGCCGGTGCTGTTCGGCACTTTCGCCTCGTCGATCTCGATGCAGTCGGGCGCGCCGACTTTCGGCACACCGGAACCGTCGCTGGTTTCCTATGGCGCAGCGCAGCTCGCCCGCCGGCTCGGCCTGCCGTTCCGCACCGGCGGCTCGCTCTGCGCCTCGAAGGTCCCGGATGCGCAGGCGGCCTATGAGAGCGCCAACACGCTGAACTCGACCATCCTTGCCGGCACCAACTTCGTGCTGCATTCGGCCGGCTGGCTCGAGGGCGGTCTCGCCTCCTGCTACGAGAAATTCATGATGGACATCGACCAGCTCGGCATGACGCAGAAATTCGCCGAGGGCGTCGACCTGTCGGAGAACGGCCAGGCGATGGACGCCATCCGCCAGGTCGGTCCGGGCAGCCACTATCTCGGCTGCGACCACACGCAGGCGAATTTCCAGACCGCCTTCTACCGCTCCAACATCGCCGACAACAATTCCTATGAGCAGTGGCTGGCCGAAGGCGAAAAGACAGCGCCGCAGCGCGCCAACGAGCTCGCCCGCCGCTGGCTGGAAAGCTACGAGGCACCGCATCTCGATCCGGCGATTGACGAGGCACTGAAGGATTTCATCGACAGGAAGAAGGCCTCGATGGCCGACGCCTTCACTTGAAAGGAGCCCGAGTCAGGCCGGGCTAAAGTCGCCAACATCATCCATAAGGAAGTCTGGCGGAGCGCGTTCTCCGACCCGGACAAGAAGGGATGACTTTTTCGCGCGGCACGATCGAAGGGACCGCGGCCGCGCTTGCCGCCCACGGCCTGATCCTTCGGGGCGGCTTTCGCTTCGCTAGTGACGAAGCCGTGCCTGCGGGGCTTTCAGGCGCGCCTGCGAAGTCCGCCCTCTTGGTTGGGCAGGCCGGCGCCGCACCCTGGCCGCACTTCCAGCGCGGGCTCGGGCAGCGGGCCAGCGGGATCGTCAACCCGCTCGACACCTGGTCGCGGGAGGTGATCGGCGCGGTGGCGCAAGCGTTCGGCGCTCGCGCCGTGTCGCCCTCCGACAGGCCCTATCTGCCGTTCCAGCAATGGGCGATGCGGGCGGAAGGGTTGAAGCCGTCGCCGCTCGGCATCCTCATGCATCCGCAGTATGGGCTCTGGCATGCCTATCGCGGCGCGCTGCTGTTCGAGGAAGAGATTTTCCTCCCCGAACCTCAAGAACCGATTCATCTCTGCGACACATGCGTCGAAAAACCCTGCATGAATTCCTGTCCGGTCGATGCCTATTCCGAGCAGGGTTTTGCCCATGAAGCCTGTCTTGGGCATGTGCGCGGCCCCGGAGGCGGCCTGTGCCGCACGAGCGGCTGCCTCGACCGCAACGCATGTCCCTACGGGGCGGACTATCGCTATCCGCCAGAGGTGCAGGCCTTTCATATGGCGGCCTTTGCTCGGCTGTAAGATGAAGGCCAACCGCACGAAATCTTGAACGCCAGGCTCCGGGATTGTCTTGCCGGGCCGCTCCAGCCGGATATCTATCGCGCGGACAGACGACGGAGAGCAGCATGGCCAAGCAAGAGATCGAGATCGAAACCCGGGACGGGAAGGCCAAGGCCGGGCTGTTCCGACCGGCGGCGGCGGCCAGGGCCGGCGTCATCCTCTACATGGATATTTTCGGCCCGCGGCCGACGCTCTACCATATGGCCGAACGCCTCGCAGGGCATGGCTATGCCGTGCTGGTGCCCGATCTGTTCTATCGCAGCGTGCCCTATGGACCGTTCGACCCTAAGACTGCGTTTGCTGAGGATAAGACCAGGGCTCAACTGACGGCGCTGAGCGGTGGCACCACGCAAGAGATGACCATCCGCGACAGCGCGGCCTTCCTCGATGCGCTCACTGCCGAAGGCCTGGACGGGCCGGTCGGCGTCGTCGGCTATTGCATGGGCGGCGCTCGGGCTCTCAATGCCGCCGCGGCCTATCCCGACCGCATTGCTGCCGCGGCCAGCTTCCACGGCGGCAATCTGGCAAGCGATGCGCCCGACAGCCCGCACCGGAAGGCGGCGTCGATGAAGCCACGCATCTACGTCGGGGTCGCCGGCGTGGACCGCAGCTTTCCGCCGGAGCAATCAGCCCGGCTGGCAGAGGCGCTCAGGGTCGCCGAAGTCGACCACACGATCGAGAACTATGTCGGCGTCGGTCATGGCTGGTGCGTCAAGGACCACAGCGTCTATGACGAAGCGGGCGCCGAGCGCCATTGGAAGCGGCTCATCACGCTGTTCGCCGAAACCTTGGGGTAGGGTGCGGAGGCTGCCGCAAAAAAATCTTTCCATCGCCCCAAGGAATCGCCATTAGCCTTCGTCCAACAGGCAAATGACGGCGATGATGCTGGACGACAGCGAAGCCTCCGATGCCGAGTTGGTCGGGCGGGCGAGGGGCGGAGA
>NZ_RZST01000224.1:0-9825 GCF_003997575.1 Mesorhizobium sp. M1A.F.Ca.IN.022.07.1.1 | reverse complement strand
CAAGAAGGCCGACAGGCAGGAATGGGATTATGGCGCCTATGAAGGCGTGACGACGAAGGAAATCCTTGCCGGACGTCCCGGCTGGCAGTTGTTTCGCGACGGCTGTCCGGGCGGCGAGACGGCAGCCGATGTCGGCGCAAGGGCCGATGCGATCGTGGCCGAAATCCGGACGGCGGCCGGCAATGTGCTCATCTTCTCGAGCTCGCATTTCCTGCGCGTGCTTGCGGCGCGCTGGATCAGCCTGCCGCCGGAAGGCGGCGAACATTTCGTCCTCGATACCGCGAGTCTCAGCATCCTCGGCTACGAGCACGACCTGACCGAACCGGTCATCCGCCGCTGGAACCAAAAGTAGTTCCGGCCCCTGTTAAGCGGCAAGCATCGCCAGCTCCACGGCCGTTAAATGCCGCGCCTTGCCCTTCGCGAGATCACCCAACTGCAGCCTCCCGATCGCCACCCGCACCAGCCTGAGCACCTCGATGTCGAAGGCGCCGAGCATGCGGCGGATCTGGCGGTTGCGGCCTTCGTCGAGCACGATCTCCAGCCAGGCCGTGCGCCCGCCGCTGCGCAAGAGCGCGATCGAGCTCGCCGTCAGCAATTCCCCGTCGACGACAGCGCCTTGGCGGAACCGCTCGAGCATCTTCTCGTCGGGCGCGGAAGCAATCTGCACATGATAGGTCTTGGCGACATGCGAGGCAGGATCGAGCAAGCCGTTCGCCCAGCGCGTGTCGTTGGTCATCAACAGCAGACCTTCGCTCGCTTTGTCGAGACGGCCGACCGGCGACACGAAGGGCAGGTCAAGATCAGCAAGGCAGTCATAGACCGTGCCGCGCCCGTCGGGGTCGTCGCGCGTGGTGACCAGCCCGCGCGGCTTGTTGAGCATAAGATACACTTTTCGTTCCGCGGCGACCTGTGCGCCATCGACTGCGATGCGGTCGCGATCCGGATCGACGCGCAGCGACGGATCGCGCGCCACCTTGCCGGCAACGCGCACGCGTCCTTCGGCGATCATCAGTTCGGCCTGCTTGCGCGAGCAGAATCCTAGCTTCGACAGCGCTCGGTTGAGGCTGACTTTTCCAGCGATCGGTCGTCGCGGGAATTCGGGAAGCTGTCGTAGGGGCTTGCGTGTCATCGGCCGACAGATGCCATGCCGGGCAACGCCGGCGCAACCTGGCCGCCGTGCTTGCACTTCTCGCATTGCCTTTCGCTCGCAGATCGGCCGCACCTTGATCCCGCGCCAGATCCCGGCCGGCCTGGTCGCCACGCTCGCTGGCGGTCCCGTGCTGATGTGGCTGCTCCGGTGACGAGAAGCGGTGCAGCCAGCGTTTCGGGTGGTGACGAGTACCTGACTTTGCTGAACCGGCAGCGTCGTCGACCGCAATCAAATCACGGTTCCGGCGGAGCGCTCAACCGCCGGTAAGGGACGCCGTCGAAGGTTGCCGTCACGAAGCTCTTCACCGACATCTTGCGCTTATGGCCGTCGCTGCAGGCATAGACCGGCCAGCCGGCCTCGCTGCATTCGCTGGCCGCGCAGAGGCGG
Source organism: Mesorhizobium sp. M1A.F.Ca.IN.022.07.1.1 (assembly GCF_003997575.1). Taxonomy (NCBI): domain Bacteria; kingdom Pseudomonadati; phylum Pseudomonadota; class Alphaproteobacteria; order Hyphomicrobiales; family Phyllobacteriaceae; genus Mesorhizobium; species Mesorhizobium sp. M1A.F.Ca.IN.022.07.1.1. The sequence continues at coordinate 8,288 of NZ_RZST01000224.1, read as the reverse complement.
GCAAGGCAGTTGCCGACAGTCAGCCGGAAGCCGCCTTTGCCGGCGAAGCCCTGCAGCAGGCTGCCATCGGCCGAGCGCCATGTCCGCTGGCGAAATTCCGGCCGCAGGGCCAAAGGTTCGAGAGGGGCGGCGAGATTGGCGGTGCCGGTACGCGCCATGAGCTGAAGACGGTACCGGGCCATCCCGGTCGTATATGCGGTTACGAGGTCGGACTCACCCGAATACGCGGACGCCAGATCGGAGCGGTCGAAGAGAGGAGCCGCTCGCTCGCCTGCTTCTGTTGGCCTCGCAAGGGCAACAAGGGCGACAAGGGCCAAACAAGCTCGCACCATTTTGATTTCCAGCAGCCATGCATCTCCGGCCTGCCAGCGCCCCCGGCTGCCTTCCACACCATCCCGCCAATTGCTGCGCGGTGCAAGCCGCTGCGCCAATAACCCGTGTCACCCATTGGGCGCCGGCGGCAGTTCGAACAGGGTGGCGCCATTCTCCTGTCCCCGCTCGACATAGCCGATGAGCCGAAACCATTTTGCGACGTCCGGTCCATCGAGCCAGCTGCGCGAGTGCACGGGCAGGTTGCCGGCGAGCGCCTGGATGTGGCGGATGTGACGCCTGCAGAAGCGAACGGTTGCCGCTCTGAAGAAGTCCTCCTGCGCGGCAAACAGCGTGTCGGCCGCGTCGCCATGCTCATGCCAGGCGATAAAGGCGACGGCCTGCGCGCCCTCGACCAGCGCATGGGCCCGGCCTTCCTTCAGGTTCATCATCAGATTGTCGTAGGCGGCCTTGCTGTCCTTGCCGGCCGCCAGGTACTCGTCCGACATTCGCTTGGACAGGCCGCGGAAAACATCCTCGAGATCTCCGACCGTCGCTGCGCGTTCTCTCATTTCTCCTCCTGACAGCCCGGCGGGAGTTTGCCCCATGGGAGGAGGATCACCAAGCAAATGAAATCCGCCATGCGCCTGACACGCGCAAATGCATTTCACTTGGCTTAGATGGCCGGTTGCCGCGCTCCCTGCGAGGCGCAGCCTCGATTCCTCAATGGACACAGGTGTCCATTCAAGCTAAGTTCGCCCCGCGCGAAGGTGGACGACTTTGTCGAACCGCGGCAGAACGGGATGGGTTATGGACTTTCGAGGACGGGGCGAGTTGATTGCGCCGGTTCGGTACTGCGCCGCCGATATGGCGTCTCAAGGTTTCTTGGCCCGTTGCACTATCGCTCACGTGATGCGGGCCTGAGCGCATGACAAGGCACTATTCAGCGCTTTCGCTATTCAAGGAAGGCGTCGCCGGCCAGACGGGCTGGGAGAAGGCCTGGCGCTCGCCGGAGCCCAAACCGCGTTACGACGCCGTCATCGTCGGCGGTGGCGGCCACGGCCTCGCCACGGCTTACTATCTCGCAAAGAACCACGGCGTCACCAATGTGGCGGTGCTCGAGAAAGGCTGGATCGGCGGCGGCAACACCGGCCGCAACACAACCGTCGTCCGCTCAAATTACTTCTACCCTGAAAGCGCGGCGATCTACGGATTGGCGCATAGTCTCTACAAGAGGCTATCGAAGGATCTGAACTACAATGTGATGTTTTCCGCGCGCGGCATTCTCACCCTCGCGCATAGCGAAGCGGGAATGGAAACCGCTGCCCGGTCCGTCAACGCCATCCAGGTCAACGGCATCGATTGCGAATTGTTCTCGGTCGAGGACGTCCGCCGGGTGGTGCCGATCTACAATTTCGGCCCGGATGCCCGCTACCCCGTCTATGGCGGCACCTGGCAGCCGAGCGGCGGCACGGCCCGTCATGACGCTGTCGCCTGGGGCTATGCGCGCGCCGCCAGCCGTCTCGGCGTCGACATCATTCAGAACTGCGAGATCAGCGACTTTATCATTGAGAACGGGCGCTGCCGTGGGGTCGTCACGTCGCGCGGCGCAATCCGGGCCGAGCGTACGGGGATGGCGGTGGCCGGCCACTCCTCGGTGCTGGCGGCGAAGGCGGGATTCCGGCTGCCGGTCAATTCCTATGCACTGCAGGCCTGCGTGTCCGAGCCGGTCAAGCCGATCATCGACACGGTGGTGATCTCGCCGGATACGGGCGTCTATGTCAGCCAATCGGACAAGGGCGAACTGGTGATCGGCGGCGCGCTCGACCGCATCCCGTCCTATGGCCAGCGCGGCAACTTGCCGGTGCTGGAAGGCGTGATCGCAGGCATGCTCGAAATGTTCCCGATCTTCGGCCAGCTGAAGATGATGCGGCAATGGGCAGGCATCGTCGACGTCGTCCCCGATTCCTCGCCCATCATCGGCGAATCGCCACTGCCCGGGCTTTTCCTCAATTGCGGCTGGGGCACGGGCGGCTTCAAGGCGATTCCCGCCGGCGGCACGCTGCTTGCCCATTTGCTTGCCACCGGCAGGCACCACGACATCAGCCGGCCTTTCGATCTCGACCGCTTCGCCCGCGGCCGGCTGATCGACGAGGCTGCCGGCTCCGGCATTGCCCATTGAAGGTGTAGAAAAGATGCAGCTCTTTCCCTGTCCGTTCTGCGGGCCGCGCGAAGAAAGCGAGTTTCACTATGGCGGCGAGGCCGGCAATTTGCGGCCCGACGGCGGGGACGTGACGGCCGAGCGCTGGGCCGGCTATCTCCATATGCGCAACAACCCGAAGGGGCCGACTCGCGAGATCTGGATGCACCTGACCTGCGGCGAGTGCTTTGCGATGAGCCGCGACAGCGTCAATCACAAGGTGTCGGGTTCCTCCGTGCTCGGCGACGCGGAGCATGGCGCATGAGCGCTTCGCGTCTTGCCAATGGCGGCTGCGACATCGATCGGGCCCGCCCGCTGAGCTTCACTTTCGACGGCACGCGCGTCGACGGCTTTGCCGGCGACACGATCGCGTCTGCCTTGCTGGCGAGCGGCCGGGCGATCGTCGGCCGCAGCTTCAAATATCATCGGCCGCGTGGCATCTGGGGATCCGGCGTGGAGGAGCCCAACGCGCTGGTCGATGTCGAAAGCGCCGGCGGCCGCGCGCCGAATGCGCGGGCAACGACCGTGCCGGCGCGGGACGGCCTCACGGTCAAGAGCGTCAACGCGTCGCCGACGGCGCTGGCCGACCGCAACGCGGTGCTGGACCGCCTTGCCCGTTTCCTGCCCGCCGCATTCTACTACAAGACCTTCATGTGGCCGGACTGGCACCTGTTCGAGCCGCGCATCCGCGCCATGGCCGGGCTCGGCGTCGTCGACCGCAATTGGAAGCCGCGTCACGTCTCGGACCAGATCAACCACCATTGCGACGTCCTGGTGGTCGGCGCCGGACCGGCCGGCCTCGCCGCGGCTGCCGGCGCGGCGGCAGCCGGGCACTCGGTCGTCCTGGTCGACGACCGGACGCATCCCGGCGGGTCGCTGCGCCACCGTGCAGGCGAAGTCGACGGTGCCAAGGGTGCGGCATGGGTCGATGCCACGGTGGCCCGGCTGAAGAGCAGTGGGCATCTCGTGCTCAGCGATACGACCGCCTTCGGCCTATATGATCACAATCTGGTCGCGCTCAACCAGCTTCACCGCGACGGCCGACCCGACACGCTGTGGCGCGTGCGCCCGCGCCGCATCGTGCTGGCGACGGGCGCGATCGAGCGGCCGGTCCCGTTCGCCAACAACGACCTTCCGGGCATACTCTCCGCTGACGCGGCGTTGAGCTACCTGCGCAGGCATGGCGTCCTTGTCGGCCGGCAGATCGTGGTCGCAACCAACAATGACAGCGCCTACGAGCCGGCCTCGGCGCTGGCTGCGGCCGGCGCTTCGGTGACGGTGGTTGATTGCCGGCGTGAGGGTGGCGTACAGGCGAAGAGCGGTATTCGGGCCCTCGCCGGACGCGCCATTGCAGCGGCGCGCGGCCGCAACGCCGTTCAGAGTGTTCTGCTCGACGACGGTACCGCCCTTGCGGCCGATTGCCTGCTCGTCTCGGGCGGCTGGACACCCACCGTGCATCTGTTCTCGCAGGCAAAAGGCAAGCTCGCCTGGAGCGATCAACTGTCGGCTTTCATTCCCGCAGAAGCGATCGAGGGGATCGGCGTAGCCGGCGCCGTCGCCGGCACGGTCTCGCTTTCCGAGACCTTGGCCAGCGGCCTGGCGGCCCTCGGCGGGTTCGGCTCGGCGCCGCCGGCACCTCGCAGCACTGGCGAGGAAAGAACGCTTGGCGTCGTCAGCCTGTGGCCGAAGCCCAAAGCCAAGGGCCGCGTCTGGATCGACTACCAGAGCGACGTCACCGCCAAGGACGTCGAACTGGCGGCGCGGGAGAATTTTGTCTCCGTCGAGCACCTGAAGCGCTATACGACCCTTGGCATGGCGACCGACCAGGGCAAGACGTCGAACCTGAACGGTCTGGCGCTGCTGGCCGCGGCTACCGGCCGCGCCATCTCGGATGTCGGCATCACCACCTACCGGCCGCCTTTCACGCCTGTGCCGTTCGCCAGCCTGGCGGGAGCGCGTCGGGGCAGCATGCACGCCCCGGTCCGTCGCCTACCGCTGGAGGCAAACCATCGCGCAGCAGGCGGAGTGTTCCAGGAATATGGCGGCTGGCTGAGGCCGGCCTATTACGGAAGCGGCGAAGCCGGAGCCACGATCCAGGAGGATGCGCGGCGCGCCCGGCAGTCCGTTGCGCTCTTCGACGGCTCGACGCTCGGCAAGATCGAGGTGATCGGTCCACGCGCGGCCGAATTCGTCGACTTCATCTATTACAACACCATGTCGACCCTCAAACCCGGCCATTGCCGCTACGGTTTCATGCTGTCGGAAAATGGCGTCGTCTTCGATGACGGCGTCCTGGTTCGTCTCGACGAGCACCGCTTCATCGTCTCCTGCTCGTCGTCGCATGTCGCCGCTGTCCACGCACGTCTCGAAGAATGGCGGCAGGATCGTTTCGGCCGCGATGCGGTCTATATCCACAACGCCACCGCGCAATACGCCACCTTGACCATTTCGGGTCCGAAAGCGCGCGGGCTGATAGAGGCGCTCGATCTTGGTGCTGCGCTGGACGACGCCAGCCTGCCGCACATGGCGGTTACCGCCGGCCGCTTTGCCGGCGACGAGGTGCGCATTGCCCGGGTCTCCTTCACCGGCGACCGAAGTTACGAGATCTCCATCCGCGCCGACCGGGCCGAGGCGCTCTGGGCAAGAATGCAGCAGGAAGGCCGCGCGTTCGACGCCGTGCTGCTCGGGCTTGAATCCCTGATGATCCTGCGCGCCGAGAAGGGCTTCATCGTCATCGGCAAGGACACCGACGGCAACGTCATGCCGCACGACCTCGGCGTCGCGGGACCGCGGACCAAGCGTACAGGTGAGTTCGTCGGCCGGCGCTCGCTTTTCACCGAAGCGGCGAGCCGAACCGATCGCAATCAGCTTGTCGGCCTGGCTGTCGGCGAAGGCGAGGCGCCGCTGGCGACCGGCGCGCATGGTGTGGAGAAAAGCGGCGACCGGCTCCGGAGCATCGGCTTCGTCACCTCCAGCTATCAAAGCCCGACCCTGGGCCGCCCCGTCGCCCTGGCGCTCATCGAACGGGGTGCCGCACGGCATGGCCAAACGATCGACGTTCAGCACCTCGGCGTCCTGCGCCAGGCCACCATCGTCGCGCCCTGCGCCTTCGATCCGGAAGGGAGCCGCCTGCATGCGTAACCTTGCCGAAAAATGGCCCCCAGCGCCCGACTGGACCACCGCGGTCCTGAACACGGACGGGATTAGCGTGCGCACATTGGACGGGCTGAAGCAGCTTCTGGTCAGCGGCGACCTGACGGCTTGGGCGCAGGCTTCGGGTCTCGCGGGGGAAGGCGTCGGTGCCGGCGCGGTTGCCAATGGCGACAAATACATGGTGCGCATCGCGCGCGATCGCATTCTCGCCGTAAGCGAACGGCCATTGCCCGTCGAGGCCGGCTGGCACGCGGCCGGTTTCGCGGTCACGGTCATGGATGCCGGGCTGCATGTATTCGAGATGAAAGGGCCGGGATTGGCCGGTCTGGTCGCCAGGGGCACGGCGCTCGATCCGAGGCAGGCAAGTCCCTCGGCTTCGATCCTTTTTGCCGGCGCCGGCGTTCTCTTCTACCGGTTCGGCAACCCCGATCGGGCGCGTGTGCACGTCGACCGGGGCCTTGCCCCGTATCTTTGGGAGTGGCTCGAACAGGTGCAAGTATTGTAGCGGGGCGGTTTCAGGTCTATCTAGCCGGCATTCAAACCTGGCCGGCCCGACATGCTTTCCGATTCCAGTGCAGAGGCAGTCGTGCGACGGTCCGGTCTGATCGGCAACACCAAGGTGACGCGCGAAGACTGGATGAAGCTCGCGCTGGAGACGTTGATCTCCGAAGGCGTGGAGGCGGTGCGCGTCCTCGCGCTCGGGCAGAAGCTGAACGTCTCCCGTTCCAGTTTCTACTGGTATTTCAAGAGCCGTCAGGACCTGCTCGATCAGCTTCTCGACTATTGGCGCAACAACAACACCCGTTTCATCCTCGAGCAGGCCGGCCGGCCCGCCGCGTCGATAACTGAGGCCGTGCTCAATGTCTTCGAGTGCTGGCTGGATGAGAGGCTGTTCAATCCGCGCTTGGATTTCGCGGTGCGTGCCTGGTCGCGCCACTCCGCCAAGGTCCATCGTATCGTGAACGAGGAAGACGATGCGCGGGTCGATGCCATCCGGGCGATGTTTTTGCGGCACAGTTACGCAGACACCGAAGCCTTCGTGCGGGCGCGCGTGCTGTACTTCACGCAGATCGGTTATTACTCGCTCGAGATCGTCGAGCCGGTGAGCAACCGTCTGTCTCTGACGCCGGCCTACCTGTTCACGCACACCGGCAAGCAACCTCGTCAAGGCGAGGTGGAGGCCTTCGCCGAAAAGGTACGGGTGCGAACCGGCAGTTGACCACGGCCGACTGCTCAGCGGTCCGCAGCGCCGTCACCTTCGTTTCTCAAACACGTTTCAGCGCTGCGAGATCGGAAATCGTCTTCCTGATGACCGCTTCCACTTTCGACCGTTCCTCGCCGCCGATCGGCAGGCGCGGCTTTCGAACGTGTTCCGGAGCGCTGTACACCAGATGCTCGGCGAATTTGATGTACTGCACCAGCTTGACGTCCGTATCGAGATGAAATGCCGGCGTCATCAGCCGGTAGAGCGGAAGCGCTGCCGCATAATCGCCGCCGCGGGCGGCGTTGAACAGCGATACGCACTCGGCCGGCCATGCATTGGTCATGCCCGACACCCAGCCGACAACACCGAGCGTCAGGCTTTCAAGGATAAGATCGTCGACGCCGCAAAAGATGTCGAAACGGTCGCCGAAGGCGTTGAACAGGTCGGTTACCCTGCGGATATCGCCGGTCTCTTCCTTGATGGCGACGATGCCGGAAACATCGACCAGCGCCTTCAGCGTCTCGACGTCGACGTCGACCTTGTAGGCGAGCGGATTGTTGTAGATCATCACCGGCAGGTCGCTGGCCTCGGCCACGGTCTTGTACCATGCCACCGTCTCATGGCGGTCGGTGCGATAGGCGAGACTGGGGAAGGTCATCAGCCCCTCGGCTCCAAGCTTCTGGTAGTTGCGAGCCGCCGCGGCCGCGTCGTCGGTGGATAATTCCGCAAGACCGGAGAGCAGCGGCACCCGTCCCGCCACGACTTCCCTGGCCGCTGAAACCACGGCATCGCGCTCGGCCTGTGTCAGCGTGGCATTCTCGCCAAGCATGGGCAGGACGATCACGCCTGACACGCCGTTCTGAACAAGCCGCTCGATGCTGGCTTGCGTGGCTTTCAGGTCGACTGCGCCGGAAGCCTGCATCTTGGTCGTCACTGCTGGAAACACGCCGCTCCAGGTCATGGAATGCTCCTTGGTTGGGGTGTGGCCGGCGGAGGCGTCATAGAAGGGACGCATGCCGTATCGCCGGTCGGCACCAGCTTCCCATTTCTAACGCCACATGTTGACCTGCCAAGCCGCAAATGCGTCTTCGCCATAGCCCAGCGGTTTGTCGCGAAGAAACCGGCGCCGATCCGTCAGCGGCCTATTGCAGCGGATGCCGATGCGATCGGCGCCAGCAGCAGCATGCCAAAAGCCGGGCGCATAAGACGGCTGCTTCGGGTAACGGCGCCCAACCGGTCGCCAAGGCGCGCGCCGCTCCGATCAGGCCGTCACGTAAATGCTCCCGGCCTCGACGGTGACTGGGAACGTCCGCGCGCGAACGGACGGGTTGACCAGGGCCGCACCCGTCTGGATGTCGAACTCCCACCCATGCCAGGCGCAGCGAACGATTTCGTTCTCGCGGTGGTAGATGAATTCGGGTC
>NZ_RZST01000223.1:0-9863 GCF_003997575.1 Mesorhizobium sp. M1A.F.Ca.IN.022.07.1.1 | reverse complement strand
GCAGGATCAGCACCTGCTTGCCCTTGTCGAGCGCCGCCGCCGCCGCCTCGAAATAGACTTCCGTCTTGCCCGATCCGGTGACGCCGTCGAGCAGGGTGACGTTGAAGGCGTCGGCGGCGATCGCCGCGCGCAGCTTCTCGGCCGCCGCCTTCTGGTCCGGCATCAATTCCGGCACAGCATGGCCGGGATCGGGTGCGGCGACCACCGGCCTTGGCGGGATCAACACCGTCTCGAACACGCCTTGTGCCCTCAAGCCATCGATGACGGTCGAGGAGACACCCGCCGCATGGGCGAGACCGGAGCGCGTCCAGGCAAGCCCGCCTTCGGCCGTCTCCAGCACGCGGCGTCGCGCGTCGGTCAATCGGTCGGGCTCGGCAAGCGTGCGCTGCAGGCCTTCGATCCACGGCTCCGGGTCGAAAGCTTCCGGCGCCCTCAACAACATCCGCGCCACCATGCCGGGCGCCGACAGCGTGTATTGGGCGATCCAGTCGACGAAACGGCGCATCGCCTTGTCGATCGGCGGGCAGTCGAAGACCTCCTCGATCGGCCGCAGCTTTTTCGGATCGACGGATTCGACGACGGCGTCCCAGACGATGCCGGCGACCTGCCGCGGCCCCAGCGGCACGCGCACGATCGAGCCCGGCACCACGCGCATGCCTGGCGGCACGGCATATGTGTAGGGCCGTTCGGCCGGCATCGGCACCAGCACCGGCGCGGCCGCGACAAAGGGCGAATCTTCGATCATCGGGCGTGACCTTGCCCCGACTTTGCTCTAGATCAAAGGGGACCCCCGCATCTGCCTGGCCGGCGTCAGGCAATCCCCAAGGAGACAGCCATGAAGTTTTTTGTCGATACCGCTGACATCAAGGAAATTAAGGAGCTGCACGATCTGGGGCTGCTCGATGGCGTCACCACCAACCCGTCGCTAATCCTGAAATCGGGCGGCAAGATCGCCGAGGTCACCAAGCAGATCTGCGACATTGTCGAAGGCCCGGTCTCGGCCGAGGTCGTGGCGACCGAGTACAAGGAGATGATGGCCGAGGCCGAGGTGCTGGCCAAGATCGCACCGAATGTGGCCATCAAGGTGCCGCTGACGCTGGATGGTCTGAAGGCCTGCAAGACGATCCGCACCGAGATGAACCGCATGGTCAACGTCACGCTCTGCTTCTCGGCCAACCAGGCGCTGCTTGCCGCCAAGGCCGGCGCCTCCTTCATCTCGCCCTTCGTCGGCCGCATCGACGACACCGGCTCGGACGGCATGGAGCTGATCTCGGAAATCCGCACCATCTACGACAATTACGATTTCAAGACCGAGATTCTGACCGCTTCCGTGCGTACGGTGAACCACGTCAAGCAGGCGGCTTTGATCGGCGCCGATATCGTGACCGCGCCGCCGGCGACGTTGAAGGCGCTGGTCAACCATCCGCTCACCGACAAGGGCCTCGCCGCCTTCCTCGCCGACTGGGCCAAGACCGGCCAGAAGATTGGCTGAGGCCCGAGATCAGACAACAAAAAGGCCGGGATAACCTGGCCTTTTTGTTGCATCGAATAGGGAAATAGCGCGGCGGCGCTCAGAGACCAGCTCAGGCCTTCTTGCCATTCTTGGCCAGGTCCTGGGCGATCGCCAGCCTGAGCAGATCGGCGAGCTCGCGGGCGGCGCGGTTCTCGGCGTCGATCTGCGCCCGGTAGGCCGCAAACTCCTGGCGCGGCCGGTCGAAGGAGGAAGGAATCGAGCGCTTGCCGAGCGCGACCACAGTGCCGGTCGCGGCGTCTCTGAGCACATAATTGGCGGTGAGGGTCACGGTGCCGGCCGTCGGCTCGTCCTCTTCGGTCTGCACCTGAACGATGGCCGCCGACTCGACAAGCTCGGTGACGCCGAGGTCGAGCGTATAGGCAGGCGATGCCGGCTCGCCCGAGCCCTGGCCGAAAGCGAAGATCAGGTTGTTGCGCACCTGCTGTGCAGGGCGCGTGCTCACCGGCTTGATCGAGATCGACGCCAGCTCGGCGGCGGCCCCGACCTGCGAGCCGGCGGTGAGCGGCGCGCTGGAATAGAGCGGCCGCACCGTGCAGGCGGAGACCAGTGCCAGCGAGGCGATCAGGCCGCTGAGAGCAGCGCGACGCAGCAAACGCGCCGCCTGTGACTTTTCCGGATCAGGCAACGACATTGACGATCCTCTGCGGGACGATGATCACCTTGCGCGGGGCTTTACCATCGAGCGCTTTCTGCACGAAGTCGAGAGCCAGCACCGCTTTTTCGACGGCACCTTGATCCGCGTCGCGGGCAATTGTCAAATCCCCGCGCTTCTTGCCGTTGACCTGCACCGGCAGCATGATCTCGTTGTCGACGACCAGGGCCGGATCGTAGGCAGGCCACGGCCGTTCGGCGACCATCTCGGTGCCGCCCAACGCCTCCCAGCATTCCTCGGCCAGATGCGGCATCACCGGCGCGATCACATGCACCAGGATCTCGACGGCCTCGCGGCAGGCGCCCTTCAGCGCCGCGTCAGCCTTGCCTTCGGCGACGTCGTTGAGCGGCACGGCCAGCGCATTGGCAAGCTCGTAGATGCGGGCGATAGCTCGGTTGAAGCCGAGCTTCTCGATGTCCTCGCCGATCGCCTTAAGAATCTTGTGCGCGGCCTTGGAAACGGCACCTGCCTCGCCTTCGCTCGCCGCGGCCGGCTTCACGTCGCCAAGCTGTTCGGCCGCGATCTGCACCAGGCGCCAGACGCGCTGCACGAAGCGATGCGCGCCGGCGGCACCTTCGTCGGTCCATTCGACGTCGCGCTCGGGTGGCGAATCCGACAGCATGAACCAGCGCGCGGTATCGGCTCCGTAGCCGTCGGTGATCTCCTCCGGACTCACCGTGTTCTTCTTCGATTTCGACATCTTCTCGAGCGCGCCGATCGACGCTTCCTCGCCGGTCGCGATCTCGATGGCGCGGCGCTTGCCGCCGGCATCCTCGATCCTGACCTCGCTCGGCGACAGCCAGCGCCCATTTGTCGACGGACCGCCGACGCGGTAGGTCTCGTGTACCACCATGCCTTGCGTGAACAGGCCCTTGAACGGCTCGGCGAGGTTCAAATGGCCGGTCTCGCGCATGGCACGCGTGAAGAAGCGCGAATAGAGCAGATGCAGGATCGCGTGCTCGATGCCGCCGATATACTGGTCCACCGCCAGCCACTCGTCGGCCGCCTTCGGCTCGGTCGGCTCGTTCGCCCAGGGGGCGGTGAAGCGCGCGAAATACCACGACGAATCGACGAATGTATCCATCGTGTCGGTCTCGCGCCGCGCGTCGCGCCCGCATTGCGGGCATTTCACGTGACGCCATGTCGGATGCCGATCGAGCGGATTGCCCGGACGGTCGAACTCGATGTCGTCAGGCAGTTTCACCGGCAGATCGGCCTTCGGCACCGGCACCACGCCGCAGGCCTCGCAGTGGATCATCGGGATCGGGCAGCCCCAGTAGCGCTGGCGCGAGATGCCCCAATCGCGCAGGCGGAAATTCACCTTGCGCTCCGCCATCGGCCGGCCGCCGATCGTCTTCTGTTCGAGCAGCTTCGCCACCTCGTCGAACGCGCGCTGCGGCTTCATGCCGTCGAGGAAGCGCGAATTGATCATCACGCCGTCGTCGACATAGGCCTCCTCGGTGATCTGGAAGCTTTTTGCGTCGCCGTCTTCCGGCATCACTACCGGGACTACCGGCAGGCCGTATTTGTTGGCGAAGTCGAGGTCGCGCTGATCGCCCGACGGGCAGCCGAAGATGGCGCCCGTGCCATACTCCATCAGCACGAAATTCGCGACGTAGACAGGCAGCGTCCAGCCGTCGTCGAAAGGATGGACGACGCGGATGCCGGTATCGAAACCCTTCTTTTCGGCCGTCTCAAGCGCCGCCACCGAGGTGCCCATATGGCGGACCTCGTCGATGAACTTGGCCAGCGCCGGATTGTTCTCGGCGGCTTGTTTGGCCAGCGGATGATCCGCCGCGACCGCCATGAAGGAGGCACCGAAGATGGTGTCCGGCCTGGTCGTGTAGACTTCCAGCTCGTGCATGTCGCGGCCGATCTTGGCAGAGCTTGCAGCCGCCAGCGGCCAGCGGATCAGCAGCCCTTCCGAGCGGCCGATCCAGTTATGCTGCATCAGCTTGACCTTCTCCGGCCATTCGTCGAGACGGCCGAGCGAATCCAGCAGGTCCTGCGCGAAATCGGTGATCTTGAAGAACCATTGCGTCAACTCGCGCTGCTCGACCAGCGCGCCCGAGCGCCAGCCGCGGCCGTCGATGACCTGCTCGTTGGCGAGCACCGTCATGTCTGCCGGGTCCCAGTTGACCTTGGAGGATTTGCGCGTCACCAGCTCCTTCTCGACGAAGTCGAGGAACAGCATCTGCTGGCGGTGATAGTAGTCGACGTCGCATGTGGCGAACTCCCGCGCCCAGTCGAGCGACAGGCCCATCATCTTGAGCTGCTCGCGCATGACGGCGATGTTTTCGTAGGTCCAGTCCTTGGGATGGACCTTGTTCTGCATCGCGGCATTCTCGGCCGGCATGCCGAAGGCGTCCCAACCCATCGGGTGCAGCACGTTGAAGCCCTTGGCCCGCTTGTAGCGCGCGACGACGTCGCCCATCGTATAGTTGCGGGTGTGGCCGATATGGATCTTCCCCGAGGGATAAGGGAACATCTCGAGCACGTAGTATTTCGGCTTCGGGTCCTCGTTCCTGGCCTCGAACAGCTTCTTTTCGGCCCAGGCCTTCTGCCATTTGGGCTCTGACGTGCGCGGATTGTATCGTTCGGTTGCCATCAGATGTTTTTCACTTAAAAGCGGGTGCGCGGCGCTGGGCAAGGCCGGCAGCCGAGACAATGTCGTCGCGGTGTTCACCATGGATTGCCAGACCCGTCAACTGTGGCGATCCGGCGTTGGTGCTAAAACTATGGGCAGGATATGGACATGACGAGCCCCGTCGAACAGCTTCGCGCGGTCAAGGCGAAGATCGCAAGCGCCGAACGCGAGGCAAAGCGTGAGCCCGGCGCCGTCATGCTGGTTGCGGTCTCGAAGACCTTCGCGGCCGAAGATATCCGCCCGGTCATCGAGGCGGGCCAGCGTGTTTTCGGCGAGAACCGCGTGCAGGAAGCTCAAGGTAAATGGCCGGCGCTGAAAGCGGCGTTTCCCGACATCGAGCTGCACCTGATCGGGCCGCTGCAATCCAACAAGACGAAGGAAGCGGTGGCGCTTTTCGATGTCATCGAGACCGTCGATCGCGAGAAGATCGCCGCCGAGCTTGCCAAGGAGACCGCCAGGCAAGGCCGGGCGCCGAAACTCTATGTCCAGGTCAACACCGGTTCCGAGCGGCAGAAGGCCGGCATCGAGCCGCGCGACGCCGTCGCTTTCGTCAAACGCTGCCGCGAGGTGCACGGCCTCGCCATTGAGGGCCTCATGTGCATCCCGCCGGCGGACGAGAATCCCGGTCCGCATTTCGCGCTTTTGGAAAAGATCGCTGGCGAGGCCGGCGTCGCAATGCTCTCGATGGGCATGTCCGGCGATTACGAGACCGCGATCGCCTTCGGCGCGACCAGCGTCAGGGTGGGCTCGGCGATCTTCGGCAGTCGCTAAGCGCCTCGACACGCTCTAATGATCTTGTTGCCCGACAATGATAACGCTTTCGCCGGCGCTTGAAACCAAGCGGGCCGTTCCTATTCCCCCGTCGTCATTCAGCTTGCGGAACACGATGTTCGGGGCCACGTCATTACGGCCGCCCCTATCAGGGCAAGCGTTAACGATTGCGATTAGCTGCAGGTCCTTGCTCCGCCTGGGTCATGGGCGTCCGCCAAACATTCGACGTCCAGAGAACCTTTGCGCCGCTCAGTGCAGCACGAACTCCCCGTCCACTTTCCGCCACTCGTTCGGCGCGATCAGCTTCTGGTGCGTGTAGGTCACCGAATGCAGCGGGCCGTCGAGCTTGGTCTTCCAGAATTCGATGAAGCGGATCAGCACCGGAAACTCCGGCGCGATGTCGTAATCCTGCCAGATATAGCTTTGCAGCAGATGGGGATGGTCTGGGAAGTGATAAAGGATCTTGGCTGTGGTCAGCCCATAGCCGCTGAGCATCAAGTCCATTTCGAGATGATGGCGCATTGCCGTCCTCAGTTGATTCTCCTTTCCTCCCAACGCGAAACTCTGCGCCTCGTTGCTTAACCGTCTATTGATTTTCGCACATCAGACCCAAGTTTTCCATCGGAAAAACAGACGGTTAGCAGCCCTAAGGCGAGAGTGCTGACAGGCGTTTGCACTTGCCCCTGCGTCATCCCGCCGCGCGAATCCAACGTCTAATGTTGCCGTCACGGCGGAACTGTTAATAATGCCGCGAATTCACGGCTGCTTCGCCGTGATGCCGTCGGCACATCAAGCCGGCGGAACGATTTCGGAGGAAAGCTAGAAAATGTCCGATGTCCATGTCCACCGCGTCCAGCCGGCGTGGAAGAAAAACGCGCTGATCGACAACGACACCTATCTCAAATGGTATGCCGACAGCGTGAAGAACCCGGACAAGTTTTGGGGCAAGCACGGCAAGCGCATCGACTGGTTCAAGCCCTTCACCAAGGTCAAGAACACTTCCTTCGACGGCAAGGTCTCGATCAAGTGGTTCGAGGACGGCCAGACCAACGTTTCCTACAACTGCATCGACCGGCATCTGAAGAAGCGCGGCAACCAGACCGCCATCATCTGGGAAGGCGACAACCCTTACGATGACAGGAAGATTACCTACAACGAGCTCTATGCGCATGTCTGCCGCTTCGCCAATGTCCTGAAGAAGCACGGCGTCAAGAAGGGCGACCGCGTTACCATCTACATGCCGATGATCCCCGAAACGGCTTACGCGATGCTTGCCTGCACGCGTATCGGCGCCATCCATTCGGTCGTCTTCGGCGGCTTCTCGCCCGATGCGCTGGCCGGCCGCATCGACGACTGCAAGTCGACCATCGTCATCACCGCCGACGAGGGCCTGCGCGGCGGCAAGCCGATTGCGCTGAAGGACAACACCGACAAGGCCATCGACATCGCCGCCAAGGCCGGCACCAAGGTGGAAAAAGTGGTGGTGGTGCGACGCACCGGCGGCAAGACCGGCTGGGTGCCGGGCCGCGACGTCTGGTACCACGATGAGGCCGCGACCGTTAAGGCCGACTGCAAACCCGAGAAGATGAAGGCGGAGGACCCGTTGTTTATCCTCTACACATCGGGCTCAACCGGCAAGCCGAAGGGCGTGCTGCACACCACCGCCGGCTATCTCGTCTATGTTTCGATGACGCACCAGTATGTCTTCGATTACCATGACGGCGACATCTACTGGTGCACCGCCGATGTCGGCTGGGTCACCGGCCACAGCTACATCGTCTATGGCCCTTTGGCCAACGGTGCCACGACGCTGATGTTCGAGGGCGTGCCGAACTACCCGTCGCAGTCGCGCTTCTGGGAAGTCGTCGACAAGCACCAGGTCAACATCTTCTACACCGCGCCGACGGCGCTGCGCGCCCTGATGGGCGCCGGCGATTCCCATGTGAAGAAGACCTCGCGCAAGTCGCTGCGCGTGCTGGGCACGGTCGGCGAGCCGATCAATCCGGAAGCCTGGGAGTGGTATTTCAACGTCGTCGGCAACGCCAAGGTGCCGATCGTCGACACATGGTGGCAGACCGAGACCGGCGGCATCCTGATCACGCCGCTGCCGGGCGCCACCGACCTTAAGGCCGGCTCGGCGACACGGCCCTTCTTCGGCGTCAAGCCGCAGCTGGTCGATGGCGAAGGCAAGGTGCTGGAAGGCGCGGCCGACGGCAATCTCTGCATCACCGATTCCTGGCCCGGCCAGATGCGCACCGTCTATGGCGATCACGACCGTTTCGTGCAGACCTATTTCTCGACTTACAAGGGCAAATACTTCACCGGCGACGGCTGCCGCCGTGACGCCGACGGCTACTACTGGATCACCGGCCGCGTCGACGACGTCATCAACGTTTCAGGCCACCGCATGGGCACGGCGGAAGTTGAATCGGCGCTGGTCAGCCACGACAAGGTCTCGGAAGCCGCCGTCGTCGGCTATCCGCACGATATCAAGGGTCAGGGAATCTACTGCTACGTCACGCTGATGTCCGGCACGACGTCGAGCGAGGATCTGCGCAAGGAGCTTGTCGCCCATGTCCGCAAGGAGATCGGCGCCATCGCAACGCCCGACAAGATCCAGTTCGCGCCGGGCCTGCCCAAGACCCGTTCAGGCAAGATCATGCGGCGCATCCTGCGCAAGATCGCCGAGGACGATTACGGCGCGCTGGGCGACACCTCGACGCTCGCCGATCCCGCCGTGGTCGACGATCTCGTTGCCAACCGGCAGAATAAAAGGGCCTGATGAACGCGCAGGCCGCACTCGGCACCGTCAGCCAGCTATGGCGCTATCCGGCGAGCTCGCTTGCCGGCGAGCGGCTGGACGCCATCTCCGTCGGCACGTCGACTGTCGACGGCGACCGGCTGTTCGGCCTGGTCGATGCGTCGGATGGCGAGATCGCCAGGCCGGACCGCGGACCGAAATGGCACAAGGTGCCGCTGATTCGCACCCGGCTGACCGAAGACCGCCGGCTCGAAGTGGCCGTGCCCGGCGGCGACTGGCTGCCGGCGCCCGACCCGGAAAGCGACCGGGTTCTTTCCGGATTTCTTGGCTTCGACGCCTCGATCCGGCCTTACTTCCGCGAGCACGCGCCGGGCTATGCCGGCCCGCTCACGGCCGAGCGATACAGCAGGACGCCGATCCATCTGCTCACCACCGCCTCGCTGGCGCGGCTGAAGGCGCTGCATCCGCAAGGCGTGCCAGATTCGCGCCGCTTTCGCCCCAACATCGTCGTCGACATGGAGCCGGTCGAAGGCTCCTTCCCGGAGACGGAATGGCTCGGCCGCAAGCTCGCGATCGGCGATCTGTTGCTCACGATCTCCGAGCCCTGCCGCCGCTGCGGCTTCACCATCATCGCCCAGGACGGCTTCGACAACGACCCCGGCATCCTGCGCAACCTGGTCCGCTACAACGCCCACAATATCGGCGTTTATTGCACCGTCGACCGGCCGGCACGCGTCGAGATCGGCGCGGAAGTGCGGTTCGCCTGACCTGCCTTGTCCCTACCGGTACAAATCTTCACGCGTCGGCGGCAGGACGCTTGGTCCCCGCGCGCGCTTGGTGGCGACGGTCTGGAAAATCTGCGCCGAGGCGCGTTCGAAGGCGATCGAGCAGCCGGTGAGATAGAGCAGCCATAGCCGCGCTTTCGCCTCGCCGACCTCGGCGATCGCCTCGTCGAAGCGCGCATGGAGACGCTCGGCCCACAGCCGGCAGGTGCGGTGATAATGCTCGCGAAGGTTCTCGACATCATGGACGAGGAAGCCACGCGCCTCGAGATTGCCGAGCGTCATGCCGATCGTGTCGAGCTCTCCACCTGGGAAGATGTATTTGATCAGCGCCTTGTATTCCGGGCCCTTGCGCAACGTCTTGCGGATGTCGCCCTTGCTGCGCCTGGTGATGGCGTGGTGCAGATAGATTCCGCCGGGCTTGAGCAGACGATGGACGGCCGAAAAGTAGGCGTCGTGATTGGCAATACCCAGATGCTCGAACATGCCGATGGACGATATCTTGTCGAACGTGCCGGAGAGCTCGGCGTAGGATTTGATCTCGATGGTGATTCGGTCCTCGAGACCCTCGGCGCGGATGCGCTCGCGGGCAAGCTCCGTCTGGGCCCGCGACAGCGAGACGCCATGGCCGACGACGCCGTAATGCTTCGCCGCATGGATCAGCATCGCGCCCCAGCCGCAGCCGATGTCGAGCAGCCTTTCGCCGGGCTTCAGCC
>NZ_RZST01000222.1:0-9877 GCF_003997575.1 Mesorhizobium sp. M1A.F.Ca.IN.022.07.1.1 | reverse complement strand
GAACACCGCATCGTAGTTGCGGATCAGGTCGGAAAGCTGGAAGTCCCGTCCGAGCGCTTTGCCGTTCTGGATGTCGATGCCGCCGATCGCGGTGACGTAGTCGACCTCGGCCTGAGCGAAATCGTCGACGCTCTTGTAAGCCGCGATGCCGTATTCATTGAGGCCGCCAGCCTTCGGCCGCGCTTCGAGGATCGTCACATCGTGGCCGTGGCGGGCCAAGCGATGGGCCGCCGCCAAGCCCGCTGGCCCGGCGCCGACCACGGCGACCGTTTTTCCGGTCGGTTCGGCGCGCTTGTAGAACTGCTTGCCCTCATCCATCGCGACGTCGGTCGCATAGCGCTGCAGGCGGCCGATCTGCACCGGCTTGCCCTCCGCCACCTCGCGCACGCAGACCTCTTCGCACAGCGTCTCCGTTGGGCAGACGCGGGCGCACATGCCGCCAAGAATGTTCTGGTCGAAGATGGTCTTGGCCGAGCCCAGCGGATTGCCGGTCGCGATCTGCCGGATGAACATCGGGATATCGATCGAGGTCGGGCATGCATTCATGCACGGCGCATCGTAGCAGAAATAGCAGCGATCGGACTCGACCAGCGCCTCGTGATGATCGAGCGGCGGGTGCAGGTCGGAAAAATTATCGGCATACTGCTCGGCAGACAGCCGGCCGCCGGCTATGCCTTCGATGAAATGACCAGTCGCCATTCCAGTTCCCCTTGTTTGTTTTGAGGAAGGCTAGCACGTTTTATTTTTTTATCAATTGGTCAATTTTCGGCCAAGCTGCTGTATTGCTTGCATAAAAACATGATAATATCAGTCATGTTTCGCCACGCCGATGTCTGTCGGTTCAGCGCATTCAATCCTGGAGGGATGGATCGACCTGATCTCGTCGGCCACGAGCTCCTGCAGGCGCCACAGATTGCCGTCATGGATGCCGAATGTTTCGAGGTGGCTGACGGTGTAGTAAAGATATTCGGCGCCGGAACCTACATGGCCGCACGCGCGTGTCAGTATCTTTGCCACCCTTTCGAGCGGCTGCCTGAGCGACGTGCCCCTACCCGTACCCCGACCCAGAAACCCAGCGCCCGCAGCGATCCTTGCGCCGTGCGTACCGGAACCCACCGGACCGAGCTGACGCTTTCATGATCGTCGATTTCTCGCCGCAGCAATCTCTCGATCTGGGCGGGCTTCTCGCCGTCCGGCAGACGATAGATGACGCCGTCACAAAGCCGCCGCGCTCGAGCATCATCAACCCCGGCTGCGCGGCGCTGCCTCGCCAGCGCACCATGTCGAGGCAGAAGGAGCGATGCCAGCCATAGGCGGAGGCGCGGCGTTGCTCGATGGATTCCAACGCCGGCTTCCAGATCAGCGAGCCATAAGCGAACACCCAGAGCGGCCCCTCGTCGGCCTCGTCTGACAGGCGCGAGGCGAGCGCGCGGAAATCGTCGTCGTTAAGCTGGGTCCAGTCCCCGCAGGGTCGAGCTCCTCGCGATGGCACAAAGCCACTCTCGGGCGTAAGCGACATTCACGCATGGAAGACAGCCCCTCGTTGCCCGCAGCAAAGGCTAAAACCCCGGGCCATGCAAGATCACGGTTCCTATGGCGCTTCGCGCAGAACGGATTGGCCGACGCGCTTCAAGCTCCGATTTTGATGCGTGTCGGCCGCCCAAAACCGCTGCGCATTTTTGAGTGACATGCATGAGCGCCTTGCCGTTCTCGATTTCTGGTCCAGATGTCGGATTTCTGTCGCCGAGATCGTCCTACGATGGATCGGAACCGCGATCGCTGCCTGAACCGGTGAGGAGACCGACCATGCCGAATGCCGCAAAACCCTTCTTCTGGTACGAACTGATGACCACCGACCTCGACGCCGCCGAGGCTTTCTATACTGCTGTCGTCGGCTGGCGGGCCGAGCCCTTCGACAAGGCGTCGGGCATGCCGCGCTATATCGTGGTGAATTCCAGCCTGCGCGGCGTCGGCGGATTGATGACGATGCCGGAGGATGCCGCCAAGATGGGCATGCCGCCGGCCTGGCTCGGTTACATCTACACCAAGGACGTCGATGCCTCGACGAAGGCGCTCAAGGACGCTGGCGGTGCCGTTCATCGCGCGCCGGATGATATTCCCGGCGTCGGTCGCTTCGCCGTCGTCGCCGACCCGCAGGGCGCGACCTTCATGTTCCTGCAGCCCAACCAGCCCGAGCAGCCGCCGGTACCCGCTACCACGCCCGGTCATGTCGGCTGGCACGAGCTCTACACCTCGGACTGGAAAGCCGCTTTCGACTTCTATTCCAGCCAGTTCGGCTGGGAGAGCGCCGGTCAGTTCGACATGGGCGAGATGGGCATCTACCAGACCTTCGGCGCCGGCCCGGAATCCGGCGGCGGCATGATGAACAAGCCGCCGCAGATCCCGGTCCCAGTCTGGCAGTTCTATTTCAACGTCGACGCGATCGACGCCGCCGCCAAGCGTGTCACCGACAATGGCGGCAAGGTATTGATGGGGCCGATGGAGGTGCCGAGCGCGCAGTGGATCGTCCAATGCCAGGACCCGCAGGGCGCGCATTTCGCGCTGCTGGCGCCTGGGCGGTAGAAACTGCCGCCCCCTTGTGGGGCAGATGTCCGGTCCATCCTCCGCAGCCGCGGCGCAGCTGCTGCGGAGGTCGGGCCGGGCAGAGGGGAGCGCTGGCCCGGCGCCGGCGTCGCCCTCTTGGGCGTCACTCCGGCGTCAGCACCGCCACTTTGAGATCGGCCTTCTTGGCGCCGCTGAGCTGCACGGTGGCCGGACCGGCCGACAGCTTGAAGCGCACGCTCTTGCGAATGCCTGGGCAGGTCTTCGCGCGGCTGAAGCCCGCCGACTTCACGGCGCGGCCGTCTTGGACGACATCGATCCAGACCTCATCGGACAGGCTGAACTGGAGCTCACCTTCAGCCGGTACGGTCACGCTTGCCATCGCGCCGAACGTGCCGGCTGCCGGTGCACGTCCAGGCGGAACTTCAAACCCGATCGTGTCGACCGCTGCAAGTGAGAAATCCGCCGCTTGCCCGACTGTCAGGGCCGCGCCGGACTGGGCGGCGGACGCTGACGGAAACAGGGCCTGCTCGCGTGTCACCGGCCATTTGAAGGCATCACAACCAGCATCGGCAGCTATGGCGAAGCTCGTGCCTGCAAGGAATGCGAAGAGGCTGATGGCGAATTTTTTCATGGCGATGGATTCCCGGATGATTTGGTGTATCCGCGCATCAATACAACTTATGAGAGACAATTGCAACCACGGCGAGAATAAGCCGGAAGAGGTGAACTCATGCCCACTCACCGATGGTTGATGGCAGGGCATGGGAAGTGAATGGTCCGCTTCCGGGCGATAATTTATGGCGGGTCCGGAAGGGCAAGATGGAGTTTAGATGAAGCTTTTTGAAGGTCTCTCCCGCTATCAGCCGCAGGCGCTGGGCGTGCTTCGCATCATGACGGCGCTGCAGTTCACCGAGCACGGCACCCAGAAGCTGTTCAATTTCCCCGCCGGCGCCCATGCCGGGGCGCTGACGGGGCTCGCGCTGACCTCGGCAATCCTCGAATTCGCCGGCGGCATCCTGCTGGCGCTGGGGCTGTTGACCCGCCCCGTGGCCTTTCTGCTCTGCGGCGAGATGGCCATCGCCTATTTCATGGCGCATTTCCCGCGCGACTTCTTCCCCGTTAACAATGGCGGCGACGCGGCGATCTCGTTCTGTTTCATTTTCCTCTATCTGGTCTTTGCCGGTCCCGGCGCTTTCGCGCTCGACAACCGCCGCGGTGCCTGATGCCCTGTGCGGACGCGCGCCTGTTTTTCAGGCGCGCATCCGCTCGAAATTGGCATCGAACAGCGGCGCGGACTGAATGCGTGCCGCATGCCGCTTGCCGAGGATCTCGATCTCGAAGCCGTCCGGCCTGTCGGCGATCTCCTTAGGCACATAGCCCATGGCGACCGACGTCTTCGAATTGTGCGCATAGCCGCCGGACGTGACCCAGCCGCGCACGACGCCGTCATGCCAGATCGCCTCGTCACCGATGACATCGGCATCAGTGGTCTCGACGATGAAGGCGCGCAGCCGGAGCTTGCCGCCCTGCTTGCGCTCGGCAAGTGCTCCTTCCTTGCCGATGAAGTCAGCCTCCTTGCCATAGGCGACGAAACGGTTGAGCCCGGCCTCGACCGGTCCGTAGATCGGCCGGTATTCGCGCGCCCATGAGCCGTAATTCTTTTCGAGCCTGAGCGCATTGAGCGCGCGTGAGCCGAACAGGCCGATGCCGAATTCCTCGCCCGCTTTGACCAGCGCCTGGTAGGCGGCGCGCTGATATTCCGGCGCCACCCAGATCTCATAGCCGAGATCGCCGGTGTAGCTGACGCGGCCGACAAGACAGGGCGCCATGCCGATATCCATCCTGGCGACGGCCATGAATGGGAACGCCGCGCTGGAGACGTCGGCGCGGGTGACTTTGGCCAGCACCGCCCTCGCCTTCGGCCCGGCGATGGCTAGGCCGGTGAGCTTCTGCCCCAGCAATTTTATCTCCACCGAGCCGTCCTTCGGAAGATGCGCTTCGAACCAGCGCATATGGTACTGCTCGGCGACGCCGGAGCCGGCGATGAACCAGTCGCTGTCGTCGATGTTGGCGAGCGTGAAATCGCCGATCAGCTTGCCGTCTTCCTTCAGCATCGGCGCCAGCGTCATGCGGCCGGGTTTCGGCAACCTGCAGGCAAGCAGACGGTCGAGCCAGGCTGCCGCCCCCTCGCCCGTCACCTTGTACTTGGCGAAGCTCGAGATCTCCGAGAGGCCGACGCCGTTGCGAACGGCGGCCACTTCGCTGCCGACATGGTCGAAATCGGTCGACCGCCGCCAGGAGAACTCGTCCTTGACCCCTTCGGGCGCATACCAGAGCGGCACTTCCAGCCCAAAGGCGACGCCCCATTGCGCGCCCTTGGCCGACAATGTGTCGTAAAGGGGCGTTGTCTTCAGCGGACGCCCGGCCGGCAGTTCCTCGTTCGGGAAGCGGATCGAGAAGCGGCGCGAGTAATTCTCGCGCACCTTGGCATTGGTATAGGCCATCGTCGCCCAGTCGCCGTAGCGCGCCACGTCCATCGCCCAGATATCGGCGCCGGGATCACCCTCGATCATCCAGTTTGCGAGCGCCAGGCCAACACCGCCGCCTTGGGAAAAACCCGCCATGACGCCGCAGGCGACCCAGAAGCCCGGCAGGCCGCGCACCGGACCGACCAGCGGATTGCCATCCGGCGCAAAGGTGAAAGGTCCATTGATGATCTGCTTGATGCCGGTTTTCTGGAAGGCCGGGAAGTGACGGAAGCCGACTTCGAGCGAAGGCGCGATACGGTCGATATCCGGCTCCAAGAGCTCATGGCCGAAATTCCAGGGTGTGGAGAATTCGGACCAGACCTTGTTGGCTTTCTCGTAGGTGCCCATCAGCATGCCGCCGCGCTCCTGGCGCAGATAGAGCTCGCCGTCGAAGTCGACCGCATGGATGATTTCCGTGCCGGTTTTTTTGTTCCAGTCGGCGACCTCCGGCATGTCCTCGGTGATCAGGTACATGTGCTCCATGGCGAGCACCGGCAGTTCGAGCCCGACCATGCGGCCGACCTCGCGCGCCCAAAGACCGCCGGCGTTGACGAAATGCTCGGTGATCACATCGCCCTTGTTGGTGATGACGCGCCAAAGCCCGTCGGGCCGGCGCACGATGTCCTCGACCTTGGTGAAGCGCTCCACTTCCGCGCCCAGCTTCCGCGCCGCCTTGGCGTAAGCGTGGGTGACGCCGGAGGGATCGAGATGGCCGTCCTCCTTGTTGCGCACGGCGCCGACGAATTGCTTCGGATCGATGAGCGGCATCAACTCGGCCGCTTCCTTCGCCGAGATCACCTCGAGGTCGATGCCGAGATAGCGGCCCTTGGAGACGACGCCGCGCAGCCAGTCGAGCCGCGCCTCGGTTGCTGCCAA
Organism: Mesorhizobium sp. M1A.F.Ca.IN.022.07.1.1; assembly: GCF_003997575.1. Lineage (NCBI taxonomy): Bacteria > Pseudomonadati > Pseudomonadota > Alphaproteobacteria > Hyphomicrobiales > Phyllobacteriaceae > Mesorhizobium > Mesorhizobium sp. M1A.F.Ca.IN.022.07.1.1. Next base: position 3,908 of record NZ_RZST01000222.1, on the reverse strand, counting down.
GAGCACGCCGCCGGTCAGATGCACCCCCGTCGCCTGGTCGGAAAGCTCCTCGATCTCCTTGTAGAGCGAGATCGTGTATTTCTGCAGCTTGGCGACGTTGGGATCGCCGTTGATGGTGTGCATGCCGCCGGCCGCGTGCCAGGTCGAGCCCGAGGTCAGCTCATCGCGCTCCAGAAGCACCACGTCCGTCCAGCCGTGGCGGGCAAGATGGAACAGCACGGAACATCCGACAACACCGCCGCCGATGACCACGACCTTTGCATGCGACTTCATGGGTTCTTCTCGTTATCTCAGTGAGTTGGATGACTGAGTGGATTCAGGATGAGAGGCATGTCTCTCCTCAAACGTCGGCGCTGCCCCTCACCCTTGCCCTCTCCCCGTGAAAAACGGGGAGAGGGGTCGCCAGCGCTGTAGCGCTTCCCTTCTCCCCGTCCTTCACGGAAGAAGGTGCCGGAAGGCGGATGAGGGGCGGCGCCAGCGTTCCAAAACCGTCACGGCTCGCCCTGCCCGATCGCTTCCTTGCGGCGCGCCATATAGGCTTCAAGTGCCTCGCGCACGGCTGGGTCCATTGTCGGCTGAACGTACTCTCCCAGCGCCTTCTTCCAGAGCTGGGTCGCGCGCGCCGTGGCATCGAGCGCGCCGGCCTCCTGCCAGGCCTCGTAGTTCTGCCAGTTGGAGAGCATCGGCTGATAGAAGGCGGTGGCATAGCGTTCAAGCGTATGCTGCTCGCCGAAGAAGTGGCCGCCGGTCGGCACGGCGCCCAATGCGTCGACCGCCAATTCGCCTTCGTCGACCACGATCGGCCGCAGGAATTCCATCATGTGCTGCATCATCTCGACATCGATGATGAGTTTTTCGAATGAGGCCGTCAGTCCGCCCTCCTGCCAGCCGGCGGCATGATAGACGAGGTTGCCGTGGCCAAGCACGGCGCCCCACAGCGCCATCAGCGTCTCGTAGGCGCCTTGCGCATCGGCGGCATTGGACGCCGAGCCCGGCGTCGTGCGGTACGGCAGATTGTAGCGCCGCGCCAATTGCCCGGAGGCGATGTTGGCCTTGGTGTTCTCCGGCGTGCCGAAGGCCGGCGCGCCGGACTTCATGTCGACATTGGAAGTGAAGGCGCCATACATCACCGGCGCGCCAGGCCGCACCAACTGGGTCAGCACGATGCCGAACAGTGCCTCGGCATTTTGCTGCGCCAGCGCGCCGGCAAGCGTCACCGGGCTCATCGCGCCCATCAGCGTGAACGGCGTCACCGCCACCGACTGGCCGAACTCGGCCATGGTCATCAGCCCTTCGGCCATCATCTCGTCGAAGCGGCGCGGCGAGTTGACGGAAATGATGGTGGTGACGCCGGGGTCCTGGCCGACCTGGTCGAGAGTCAAGCCACGCGCGATCGCCATCATCTCGATGCCGTCCAGGGCCCTGCCCCGGCCGATCGCCGAGACATGGAAGCATTTGTCGGTCAGCGTCAGATTGGCGAAGTAGGTGTCGAGGTGCCGCGAATTCGCCGGCAGCTCGATCGGCGCGCAGACCTGGTTCCCCAGCATGTGGATGCAGTTGAAATGCTGCGCCAGCCGGACGAGATCGCAATAGTCGGCGAGATTGCCGGCGCGGCGGCCGCGCTCCATGTCGTGCACATTGGGCGGCCCGGCCACCAGCGTGAAGTTGATCGTGTTGCCGCCGAGATAAACGGCGTGAGCCGGGTTGCGTGGCGTAAGTGTGTAGCTGGCCTGTGTCGTCTTTAGCGCTTCGTCGACCATGCCCCGATCGAGGCGCACATTCATCGAGCTGTGATCGACCTTGGCGCCGGTGCGTTCAAACAGCGCGAGCGCTCGCGGGCTCATCACCTCGATGCCGAAATTTTCGAGAATATGCATCGAGGCCTGGTGAATGGACTCGATCTGGTCGGCCGAAAGCACCGCCATGGGCGGGTAAGGGTTGACCACACGCCGTGGCGGCAGCTGCGGAATGGGGGCGGGCCCGCGGTTGCTGGTCCGTTCGGCGCCGCGTTTTCGTCTTGGTTCGGTCATGGCGTCTATCAGAGCGCCGACGTCAGGCGCGAGCTGTCAGGAATTCGCCATTTGCCGGCGTGATTTTAGCCAAGGCGGCATTTTCTTCATTCTGATGAAGACAAATACGACGAGTGAAGTCGAAATATCGATAGGCCCAGATCGAGGAGCCTCGGTCGGCGTTAAGGAAGCTCGAAAGATTCCTTTTATGATTTCGCCCTATTCGTCTTCCGATGCCTAGCTCGAGTTTTAGTAAAATTGTCGTTGTCTCTGTGCTGCTGGCGCTTTCAGCCTGCGCGACGGCGCCCAGCCACATCAACAATGTCTGCGCCGTCTTCGACCAGAATGACGGTTGGTTCGACAACTGGCAGTCCGCCGCCGAGCGCACCGAACAAAAATACGGCATTCCCGTTCCGGTGCTGATGGCGACGGTGCGCAAGGAATCCGGCTTCAAAAGCAACGCCCGGCCACCGCGCACCAAGCTGCTCGGCTTCATTCCCTGGAAACATGTCTCCACCGCCGCGGGCTATTCGCAGGCGCTGGACGGCACCTGGTCGCAATATCAGATGGAGACCGGCAACTGGGCGGCGCGCCGCAGCCGTTTCGCCGACGCCATCGACTTCGTCGGCTGGTATCATTCCAAGACTGTCGACAGCTTCGGCGTCGCCCGCAACGACACCTACAGTCTCTATCTCGCCTACTATCTCGGCTGGTCGGCCTACGGACGCGGCAATCGCGGCGATGCCGGCGTGCAGAACTACGCGCGCGCCACGGACCAAATGGCCCGCGACTACGCCGCCCAGTTGCGGCAATGTGGGAACTGAGGCCGGGACCCGGCGAAGTTTTAGTTCGACTTCGGCCTCTTGCCCCTCGGGCGCTTGGGCGGGGTGCCGGCAAAGCCCGGCCCGGTGCCGTGCGGCGCGTCGTCCGGCACGCCTTCATGTGCCGCATGCTCCTTGTCGAACTTGATGACCGGCTCCATCTTCGCCAAGACATCGTCCGACAGCCAGCACAGGCTCATATGGCCGTTGCCGAGATTCTTCACCGGCGGCACCGTCGTCTCGCACAGATTGTCCGGCACCAGCTTCTTGTAGCCGCAGCGCGTCTGGAAGGGGCAGCCGGTCGGCGGGTTCATCGCCGATGGGATATCGCCTTCGAGCACGATGTGCTTCTTGACCACGCTGGTGTCGGCGATCGGGATCGCCGAGAGCAGCGCCTCGGTGTAGGGATGGTAGGGCGGCGAGAATATCTGGTCCGTCGTGCCCTGCTCGACGATATAGCCGAGATACATGACGACGACACGGTCGGCGATGTAGCGCACCACGGACAGGTCGTGGCTGATGAACAGCATCGTCGTCTTGTTCTTGCGCTGGATGTCCATCAAGAGCTCGGTCACCGCCGCCTGCACCGAGACGTCGAGCGCCGAGACCGGCTCGTCGGCCACCACCACCTTGGCGTCGCCAGCGAAGGCGCGGGCCACGCCGATGCGCTGCTTCTGGCCGCCTGAGAGCTGGCGCGGCTTGCGGGTCTCGAAGGCCCGCGGCAGCTTCACCAGGTCGAGCAGCTCCAGCATGCGCTTGCGCCGCTCGGCGACCGTCTTGCCGACATTGAACTTCTCCAGCGTGCGGATGATCTGCGAGCCGACCGTGTGGCTCGGGTTCAGCGTATCGAACGGGTTCTGGAACACCATCTGGATCGACGACACCGTCTCGACATTGCGGCTCTCGATGCCGGTCGACTGGATCTCCTTGTTGCCCAGCGTCACGGTGCCCGAGCTTGCGGTCTCAAGCCCCAAAAGCACCTTGGCGAGCGTCGATTTCCCGCAGCCGGACTCGCCGACGATCGCGACCGTTTCGGACTCGCGCGCGGTGAACGAAATCGTCTCGTTGGCCTTGACGA
>NZ_RZST01000221.1:0-9911 GCF_003997575.1 Mesorhizobium sp. M1A.F.Ca.IN.022.07.1.1 | reverse complement strand
GTCGACCGCGACGAGAGCGCCGCCGCCGTGCCGCGCATCCGTGATCGGCTGGCCCGGCTCGGCGTCAACGTGCCGCTGGTCGGCGACTTCCACTATATCGGTCACAAGCTGCTCGCCGATCACCCGGCCTGCGCCGAGGCGCTGGCGAAATACCGCATCAACCCCGGCAATGTCGGCTTCAAGGAAAAGAAGGACCGCCAGTTCGCCGCGATCGTCGAGATGGCGATCAGATACGACAAGCCGGTGCGCATCGGCGTCAACTGGGGCTCGCTCGACCAGGAGCTCTTGACCCGGCTGATGGATGACAACCAGGGCCGGGGCTCGCCGCTCACCGCCCAGGAAGTCACCCGCGAGGCGATCGTGCAGTCGGCGATCCTGTCGGCGGAGATGGCGGAAGAGATCGGGCTCGGCCGCGACAAGATCATCCTGTCGGCCAAGGTCAGCGGCGTGCAGGATCTGATCGCCGTCTATACCGAGCTTGCGACCCGCTCCAACCATGCGCTGCATCTCGGGCTGACCGAGGCCGGCATGGGCACCAAGGGCATCGTCGCTTCCTCGGCTGCCATGGGTATCCTCCTGCAGCAGGGCATCGGCGACACGATCCGCATCTCGCTGACGCCGGAGCCGAACGGCGACCGCACGCGCGAGGTGCAGGTGTCGCAGGAACTTTTGCAGACGATGGGCTTCCGGCAGTTCGTGCCGATCGTCGCGGCCTGCCCCGGCTGCGGCCGCACGACCTCCACCGTCTTCCAGGAGCTGGCCCAAAGCATCCAGGCCGACATCCGCAAGAACATGCCGGTGTGGCGTGAGAAATATCCGGGTGTTGAGAACCTCAAGGTCGCGGTGATGGGCTGCATCGTCAACGGCCCCGGCGAATCCAAGCATGCCGATATCGGCATATCTTTGCCCGGAACCGGCGAGACGCCGACAGCGCCGGTGTTCATCGACGGCAAGAAGGCGGCGACGCTGCGTGGCCCCTCGATCGCGCAGGATTTCGAAAAGATGGTCGCCGACTATATCGAGCAGCGGTACGGACACGGCAAAGCCGCCGCGGAATGAGCCATGCAGCGCTTGCTCAGGACGGCACTGATCCTGATTTGCGCGCTGATCCCTGCCGGTCAGGCATTCGCCGATCCGCCGCAGTCGCGATCGGCCGCGAAACGGCTGATCAACCGCGTCTGTGATCTGATCGAAACTCAGGCCGAGCAAAATGGCCTGCCCAAGGATTTCTTCGCCCGGCTGATCTGGAAGGAGAGCCGCTTCGATCCCAATGCGGTGAGCCCCGTGGGCGCCGAAGGCATCGCGCAGTTCATGCCGGGCACGGCCAAGCTGCGCGGGCTTGCCGATCCCTTCGACATCGGGCAGGCGATCCCCGCCTCGGCCAAGTATCTTGCCGAGATGAAGGCGGGCTACGGCAATCTCGGCCTCGCGGCTGCCGCCTACAATGCGGGCGAGAAACGCGTATCGCGCTGGCTGTCCTCCGGCGGCTTCCTGCCGATGGAGACCGAAAGCTATGTCTTCGACATCATGGGCGAGCCGGTCGACAAGTTCTCGGACAACGCCTATGCCGGCACTATCCGGCCGCTCGATCCGAAGATGAGCTTCGCGGTCGCCTGCCGCAGGCTGCCGGTGATCATGTCGCGGACCGTCGCCATGGCCTCGATCAACGTCAAGCCGTGGGGCGTCCAGGTGGCCGGCAATTTCCGCCGCTCCGCCGCAATCAGTCAGTGGTTGCGGGTTCGCGGCCGATTCCCTTCCCTGCTTGGCAGCCATGATCCTGTGGTCAGCCGCGTGCGCACGCCGATCGGCCGGCGCGGCATCTATGCGGTCAGGATCGGTGCCGACTCGCGCGCCGAGGCCAACGGCATCTGCAATAAGCTGCAAAGCGTCGGCGGGGCGTGCCTGGTTATGCGAAACCGGTAGCTCAAGCCGTCTTCGCCGCCACCGTCTCGCTGAGCCAGGTGCCGATCTTGGCGCCGAGGCGGTCCGGGGAGACCGGCTTCGGCAGGTAGTCATCCATGCCGGCCTCCATGCATTTTTCGCGGTCGCCCTTCAGCGCATGCGCGGTGACGCCGATGATCGGCGTATGGCTGCCGTTCTGCCCTTCGATGGCGCGGATGGCGCGCGTCGCCTCGTAACCGTTCATCTCCGGCATGGAGACGTCCATCAGCACCAGCCTCGGGCGCAGCGAGCGGTACATCTCAACCGCGGTGCGGCCATTGCCGGCAATGCGATAGCTGAGGCCGAGGCCGTTGAGGATCTGGCCGAAGACCAATTGGTTCACGTCATTGTCCTCGGCGATCAGGATATCGATCGGACCGCTCGGCGCCGCCGCCGGTTCGGGCGAGAGGACCGGAACGGCTGGACCACGGATGACGGTGAAGGGCGGCGGAGCCGACTGGACGACGACCGGCTCGCGCACGAAATGCGCCTTGCCGCCTTGCGTGCGCGCCTTCTGGATGGCGGAGATCACGGTGCCGAGCAGCACCGCCGAACGCGCCGGCTTGGTGAGATGCGCGACGATGCCGAAATCGATCACCAGTCGGCCGAAATCGACCTGGTCGACCGAAGTGAGCAGCACGACCGGAATGGAAGACAGGCGGCTGTCGGCGGCGATCGCCTTGGCGACATCGGCGCCGTTCATGCCGGGCATCTGGTAGTCAAGGATGATGCAGTCGACCGAAGCGCCGAGCTGGCAGGCGCGGTCGAGAAAGGCGAGGCCGACGGCGCCGCTTTCGGCCGCGGCGCAGTCGAAGCTCCAGCTGCGCAGCTGCTCGAGCAGGATCTCGCGATTGACCGGGTTGTCGTCGATGACCAGGACGCGGGCGCCGGTTACGTCGACCGGCACGATCTCGTCGCGCGCCTGCTGTTTGTGTGCCGGCAGCGGTACGGCGAACCAGAAGACCGAGCCGCGGCCGATCTCGCTTTCAACGCCGATCTTGCCGCCCATCAGGTCGACGAGGCGGGCGGAGATGGCAAGGCCGAGCCCGGTGCCTTCGTGACGACGGGTGGACGAGCCGTCGACCTGGGCGAATTTCTCGAACACGCTCTGCAGCTTTTCGGCGGGGATTCCGATGCCGGTGTCCTCGACGCGGACCTTGAGCTGGACGGTCCCATCGACCACATCGCCGCCGACATCGATCAGCACATGCCCCTTCTCGGTGAACTTCACCGCATTGCCGAGCAGGTTGGTAACGATCTGGCGGAAACGGCCGGCGTCGCCGACGACGAAGCCAGGCAGGCGCGGGTCGACGCGCACGATGAGCTCGAGGTTCTTTTCGGCAACGCGGGCCGAGACCAGCGTGGCCACGTCCTCGACCGCTTCGGCCAGGCGGAACGGGGCGGGGTCGAGCGTCAGCTGGCCGGCATTGATCTTCGAGAAATCGAGAATGTCGTTGATGATGGTGAGCAGCGCGTTGCCGGATTTGACGATGACGTCGGTGAAGGTCTTCTGGCGCGGCGTCAGCTCGGTCTTGGCGAGAAGCTCGGCCATGCCGAGCACGCCGTTCATCGGCGTGCGGATCTCATGGCTCATATTGGCGAGGAATTCCGATTTCGCCCGGTCGGCCGCCTCGGCCTTGAACAACGATGCGGCGGTTTCGGCGAAGGCGCGGCGGATCGCGTTCTCCATCGGCCGGAAGATCAGAACCGCGGCGATGGCGATGACGGCGATCAGCAGACCGCTCGCCCATAGGAGCAGCCGGTCGCTGGCGGCATCGGCGAGGCGCCGCTCGTCATCGAGCGCGGTGCGCACGCGAACCAGCATCGGCTGGGCGAAAAGATCGTTCTGGTTGCGGATCTCGCGGTAGCTCCATTCGTCGACTGTCTGGGCCACCGACATCAGGTTGAAATTGCGCACCATGTCGCGCGCCGACCAGAACAGATCGTCGTTCACCGAAGCGGATTCGAGCGCATTGAGCGTATTCTTCGACAGCCGCGGCCTGATCGCCGCGAGCTGCGCGTTCAGGATTTCGATCTCGCCCATCAGCCGTTCGGAATGGCCGCGCGCGGCTGCGGTCAGCCCATCGCGGGTCTCAGCCCGCCACACGGTTCCGGTCGTCTCGGCGAAATTGGTGGCGTTGCGCAGGTCGCGCGAGAAGATGACGAAATTGGCGCTCAAGGCATCGACTTCGTGGCGGTATGAGTTCACGCGGTTGAGCGCGAACATGACGGCCGCCGAGGCCAGGGCAAAGACGAGCAATCCCGAAATATAGCGGACCCGGATCGACCGGATGAAGGAGGAATACTCCGGCATGCGTAACCCCAACCCAAACGCACAATTTTAACGGTCGGGATTACGCTTGATTTACATTAAGATTTCGTTGGTGCGGCTGCCTGTCTTGCCTGCGCATTTAGGGCTCAGGGGCAGATTTAAGCACGTCAATCCGTCGACAGGGAAAACTCGTTGGCGATGGTGACGTGGTGGTGAATGCGTCCCTCGAAATACTTGGCCAACACCGCCTCGGTCGCGGCGCGAGATTCCGAGCGGGCGGGGCTCGCGAGCGCGGCCTCGACCGCGGCCATGTCGCGATAGTTGATTGCCAGGATCATCGGGAATTCCGGCGCGCCGTCGTCGCGCTTCTCGGCAAAGCTGACGCGTACGTCTAGCGCGCCCGGGAAAGCCTTCCACTTCGGCAGGACGGTTCTGATCACATCCTCGCGGAAGGCTTCGGTTTGGCCGTCCTTCACCTTGCCTTCAAACAGCGCATAGCGTGTGATCATGCTGCGGGCTCCTCATCCTTGCGTCGGAAAAATTCCATCAAAGCGGCCTGGTCCTCGCCACCCAGTCCGGCGGCCGTCAACAGCCGGTGCACTTCGGCGCAGACGGCCGTCAGCGGCATTGCGGTGTGCGTGCGCCGCGCCAGGTCCTGCGCAGCGTTGAGGTCCTTCACCATGTTGTCGATGCGGCCGGTGCGGCGGTAGTCGCGGGTGGCGAAGCGCGGCAGGTATTCCTGCAGGATGGCGCTGTCGGCGCGGCCGCCCTTCAGCGCCTGCGGAATCTTGAGCGCGTCGACACCGGCGTCCAGCGCCAGCCGCGTCGCTTCCGCCACAGCCATGAAATTCAAGGCGCACAGCACCTGGTTGATCAGCTTGGTCGTCTGGCCCGCGCCAGCCGGACCCATATGGGTATAGTTGGTGGCGACGTCGCGCAGCAGCTTATGGGCGTCGGCGACATCCTGTGCCGCGCCGCCCGCCATCAGCGTCAATTCGCCGACCAATGCCTTCGGCGCGCCGCCCGAGAGCGGAGAGTCGACCCAGCGCAGACTCCTTTCGCCGGCGTCCGCCGCCAGCTGGCGCGTCGCGTCGGGGTCGATAGACGACATGTCGATGATCAGCGTGCCGGGCTTCGCGCCGGCGGCGACGCCGCCATCTCCGAACACGGCGCGGCGCACGATTGCCGCGGAATTGAGGCTGAGGATGACGAAGTCGGCCGCTGCGGCGGCCGCGGCCGCGCTGGCCGCGGCGCTGGCGCCCTTCGCAACCAGCGTTTCCACCTTGGTCGTGTCGAGATCAAACACGAAGAGCCGGTTGCCGGTAGCGAGCAGGCGATCGCCGATCGCTCCGCCCATGGCACCGGCACCGATTAGCGCGACTGTGTTGGTCATGACGGTCGCTCCTCAAATCTGGACGTTATGTCCGCGACAATCTTTTCGAGCGGTGCGTCGATCGCCACCGCGATGGCATTCTCGTCCTTGCCTGGCACTTCCAACGTCGCGAACTGGCTGTCGAGCAGGCTGGTCGGCATGAAATGGCCGGTGCGCTCGCTCATGCGCCGGGAAATCAGTTCACGCGAACCATCGAGATAGATGAACAGCACCGGCGCGCGGGCCTGCTCGGTGATGAAATCGCGATAGGCGCGCTTCAGCGCCGAACAACCGACGATGACCGGTGCGGGCTGCAGCCTCAGCGTTCCGCCGACTTTCGCAAGCCATGGCCACCTGTCAGCGTCGTCAAGCGGAATGCCTGCGCTCATCTTGGCGATGTTGGCTTCAGGGTGCAGCTTGTCGCCATCCACATACGTCGCGTGGATCGCACGGGCCAGCGCCTCGCCCACCGTCGTCTTGCCCGAACCGGTGACGCCCATGACGACCATGCGCGGCGGCAGGTCAGATCGAAGCTGTGATGCCGCCATCGACATAGAGGACATGTCCGTTGACAAAGGAAGAGGCGTCGGACGCCAGGAAGACGCAGGCGCCGACCAGTTCTTCGACCTTGCCCCAGCGGCCAGCCGGCGTGCGCTTTTCAAGCCAGGCGCTGAAGGCCGGGTCGGCGACAAGGGCCGCATTGAGCGGCGTGTCGAAATAACCGGGCGCGATGGCGTTGCATTGCAGGCCGTGCCTGGCCCAGTCGGTCGCCATGCCCTTGGTGAGATTGCCGACCGCGCCCTTGGTCGCCGTGTAGGGCGCGATCCCCGGCCGGGCGAGCGCGGTCTGCACGCTGGCGATGTTGATGATCTTGCCGCGGCCGCGCCGGATCATGTGGCGCGCCACAGCCTGGCCGACATGGAAGACGCTGGCGACATTGGTCTGCAGCAGGCGCTCGAACGCGTCGGCGGGAAAGTCCTCGAGCGGCGTACGGAACTGCATGCCGGCATTGTTGACGAGGACGTCGATCGCTCCTTGAGCCTGCTCGAACGCATCGATGGCGGCGCGTACCGCATCATGGTCGGTCGCATCGAAAGCGAGCGTCGCAGCGCCGGGGATTTGCGCGGCCGCAACGGCGAGTTTTGCCTCGTCGCGGCCGTTGAGGACCACTTTGGCCCCGGCGCCGGCGAGCCCCTTTGCCAATGCAAGGCCGATGCCTTGCGAGGAGCCGGTGATGAGCGCGGTGCGCCCGGTGAGATCGAACAAGGTGGACGACATTTTCTCGATTGCCTCTCGTCGCTATCCGCTTTATGTTATCGATAACATCAGCTGTCAAGTCCAGTGGAGCGAAAACCGATGCAGCGGCCCCATATCCTTCAGGTTGGACCTTATCCCGCATGGGACGAGGTGCCGCTCAACGAAGCCTTCGTGGTGCATCGTTATTTTGCGGCCGAGGACAAGCCGTCCTTCCTCGCCGACGTCGGGCCGCAGGTCCGCGCCATCGCCACCCGCGGCGAACTCGGCGCGAACCGCGCCATGATCGAGGCCTGCCCGGCACTCGAGGTCGTCTCGGTCTACGGCGTCGGCTTCGACGCGGTCGATCTGTCGGCGTGCCGAGAGCGCGGCGTGCGGGTCACCAATACGCCTGATGTGTTGACCAACGACGTCGCCGATCTCGGCATCGCCATGATGCTGTGCCTGTCGCGCGGCATGATCGGCGCCGAGCGCTGGGTGCGCGACGGCAGTTGGGCCTCTAAAGGCCTTTACCCGCTGAAGCGCCGAGTCTGGGGCCGGCGGGCCGGCGTGCTCGGCCTCGGCCGCATCGGCTATGAGGTGGCCAAGCGTCTGGCCGGCTTCGGCATGGACATCGCCTACAGCGACGTCGCGCCCAAGGATTTCGCCGCGGACTGGGAGTTCGTCGCCGATCCCGTCGCCCTGGCCGGCCGTTCGGATTTCCTGTTCGTGACGCTCGCGGCGTCGGCCGCGACGCGCCACATCGTCAATGGCGAGGTGATCGCGGCGCTTGGCGAGGACGGCATGCTGATCAACATTTCGCGCGCCTCCAATATCGACGAGGAGGCGCTGCTCGATGCGCTCGAGAAGAAGGCGCTCGGGTCTGCCGCGCTCGACGTTTTCGAGGGCGAGCCGAAGCTCAATCCGCGGTTCCTGGCGCTCGACAACGTCCTTTTGCAGCCGCACCATGCGTCGGGCACTATCGAGACACGCAAGGCGATGGGCAAGCTGGTACGCGACAACCTTGCCGCCCATTTTGCTGGCCAGCCGTTGCTGACGCCGGTGCTGTGAAATTGTTTTACGCAAGTTTTCACGCAAAGCCTGCCTGCACAGTCCGAGGAGTTCGCCTGCCATGAAGTCGATCGTCATCCACGCCGCCAAGGACCTGCGCATCGAGGACCGCCCGGTCGAGAAGCCGGGGCCTGGCCAGGTGCTGTTGCGTCTTGCCGCCGGCGGCATCTGCGGCAGCGACCTGCACTACTACAATCACGGCGGTTTCGGAACAGTGCGCCTGAAGGAGCCGATGATCCTCGGCCACGAAGTCTCCGGCGTGATCGAGAGCCTCGGGCCGGGAGTGAGTGGACTGCAGACGGGACAGCTCGTCGCCGTGTCTCCGTCGCGGCCCTGCTACAGCTGCCGCTATTGCCGCGAGGGCATGCACAACCAGTGCCTCAACATGCGCTTCTACGGCAGCGCCATGCCGTTCCCGCATATCCAGGGCGCGTTTCGTGAAATGCTGGTGGCGGACGCGATTCAGTGCGTCCCGGCCGATGGGCTGACCGCCGGCGAGGCGGCGATGGCCGAACCGCTGGCCGTCTGTCTGCACGCGACGCGCCGGGCCGGAGAGATGCTGGGCAAGCGCGTGCTGGTCACAGGCTGCGGGCCGATCGGCCTGCTGTCGATCATCAGCGCGCGCCGCGCGGGTGCGGCCGAGATCGTCGCCGTCGACATCGCCGATTTCACGCTGTCGATGGCCATGCGCGCCGGCGCCGACAAGACCATCAACACCCGAAACGAGCCGGAAGGTTTGGCGCCCTACCTTGCCGACAAGGGGACCTTCGACATCCTCTACGAATGTTCGGGCGCGGCGTCGGCGCTGGCGCATGGCATCGCGGCGCTGCGTCCGCGCGGCACCATCGTCCAGCTCGGCCTCGGCGGCGCCGAGATGGCACTGCCGATGTCGACGGTGACCGCCAAGGAACTGTCGATCAACGGCTCGTTCCGCTTCCATCCCGAATTCGCCGTCGGCGTCGAGCTGATGCGCAAGGGGCTGATTGACGTGAAGCCGCTGATCACCCACTCGGTGCCGGTCGACGAAGCACTTTCCGGCTTCGAGCTCGCCAACGACCGCGGCCAGGCGATGAAGGTCCAGATCGCGTTTGCGTGAGCCGCAACGGCGCGTTGCATTCCGCCGTGATATCGATAACGTACGGCCATGCAATCTTCGCCCAAAAGGCCGACCATGGCCGATGTAGCGCATCGCGCCAACGTCTCGACGATGACCGTGTCGCGCGCTTTCAAGCGCGACGCTTCGGTCAGCGCCGATACGCGCGACCGCATCCTCAAGGCGGCTGAAGAGCTCGGCTATGTCTTCGACAGCATCGCCGCCAATCTGTCGTCGCGGCGCTCCGGCTTCGTCGCCGCGACGATCCCCTCGATCAACAACGCCAACTTCGCCGACACGGTGCGCGGCATGACCGAGGGCCTGCGCGACAGCGGGCTGGAGATCCTGCTCGGCTTCACCGACTATAATGTCGAGGAGGAGGAACGCCTGGTCGGGCAATTGCTGCAGCGTCGCCCGGAGGCGATCATCGTCACCGGCGGCCGGCACACGCCGCGCTGCCGCAAGCTGCTGGCAAATGCCGGCGTTCCGGTCGTGGAGACCTGGGATTTGCCAGCCGATCCCATCGGCCACGTCGTCGGCTTTTCCAATGCCGATGCCGGGCGGCTGATGGTCGATCATTTCGTCCAGCGCGGCTATTCGAGGCTGGGCTTTATCGGTGGCGACACCTCGCGGGACACCCGCGGCCTGGACCGCCGGCGCGGCTTCGTCGCGGCGCTGGAGGACCGCGGCCTCGACGCTTCGCGCGTGATTGCCTCCGGCGTGCCGCCGATCTCGATGCGCGAGGGCGCGACCGCCATGGTCGAGATGATCTCGCGCTGGCCGGACACACAAGCGGTGATGTGCGTGTCCGACCTCTCCGCCTTCGGCGCCCTGATGGAATGCGTTCGACGCGGCATCCGCGTGCCGGACGACGTGGCGATTGCCGGCTTCGGCGCCTATGATCTCGCCGAGCAGTCGGTGCCTTCGAT